>CAZNOE010000231.1:1342-8465 GCA_964574525.1 uncultured Bifidobacteriaceae bacterium | reverse complement strand
AGCCGAAGAGATACACCGCCGTCAGCGGGAGCACGCGATCCATGGCCTCCAGGCACCGGGCGAGGGTCTCGCGTTGGTTCGCGAGCGACGGCGGAAGATTTTCCAGCAGCAGCTTCATGCCGGCAGAATAGGCTTTTGAGCTTTCAGGGCAAGCACCAGTCGTGATTCGAAATACCCAAGTGCGCCTATGGGAGAAGGGCCGCGCTGAGTTGTGCAGCCAAAGCTTCATCGGCGATCAACACGATCAGATCAATGGGGAGGATCACTCCGCGCTCGTCCTTGAGCACGTTGGCCGGGTGCGCATCGAACACCGCCAATTGGTCCAGGTCGCGGTAGAAGCAGAGCGCGCCCTCGTGTCCCAGCGCCAAGCCGTCCAACAGGCGGAGCCGCCGCTGCTCCATGAAACCAACGATTTCTTCAGGCCGCGCGGCCTCGCCTACCACCGTTGGCTGGGAAGTGAAAATGATCAGCGCTCCATCCTCGCGGGCGACGCCTTCCAACTGAACGTCATCGCCGAAGTGAACATTGCTGAGGAGAAGCCGTTCCAGGTATTCCCCGGGCAGGGCGGGCGCAAGCCCCGGATAGACCGGCCCCGCCACGATGGTAAAGCCGTAGCGGCCGGGATAGGTGGCTTTGAAATAGTGATGCGCTCCGCGCCAGAACCTGTGTTCCTCTCCGCCTCGGACAAGATGCGCGAGCAATTGCTCCGGTTGTTCTAGCCACAAGCCGCTTTCGCGCGCCCAGTTTTCGAGGTCGCGTTCCTGGCGGCCTTTGCGAAAGCTTCGCTCGCGCGCCGATGCTGCTCCTCGTTCTGGCGCAGCCGCTCGGAGGAGACGCGCGGCTGATTCAAGCGCGCCTGGCGCAATTCTTCGGGGGAACTCAGGATGATTGCTGGCTTGTCCATGCTGGAAAGTAATGCCCCCAAATCCCCGCGCCGTCAAGGCGCGATCTCGGCGCAACTCCAGCAAAGTGAAAAATCTTCGCGCGCGTGAAAGATTCGGCCCAGCCGCCCGTTTGTATGGAGGAAGGCGGGCATTGGCTCGGGTGAGGCGATGTCAGGGCTTGGCCGGAAAACCCGTGTGTGTGCCAAAGTCCGCCAGCGAGACCGCAGTTCGCAACGAAAGTGAAGAAACAGGCCGCAATAATGAACATGAAAACAAATGCTTGCGCACTCACCTGGCTTTCACTTCTGGTAGCCTTCTCCGCGTTCCCTCAGGCTTATGTGCCTGCGACCATCACGCTGGACGCGGGCGCTCAGTCGAATCGAGTGAAGATCACTTGGCAGACCATCCCGGGCAAAAACTATGACGTTCTGACAGCCGAACAGTTCGGCCAGTCGTGGGCCGCCACGAACGGCACCATCAAAGCCCGCACCACTCTCACGAATTTTACCGACACCGCGAATCGCGCCATGCGGTTCTATCGCATCCGCGAACAAGTCACTCCGCCGGGCAATAGCGGAGGCATGACGACGACGACTGTCGCTGAAACAGAAAAGATTCTTGGTCTGACGTTCACCGCGAGCCAGCGCAACCAGATGCTGCAAATCCTGAATAGCAGCGTTCAAGACATGAACCGCGCGTCATACGAAGCCATGCGCAAACTCAGGTTGCTCGAAAGCGATCCGCCCGCGCTGGTTTTCAATCCTGTTCCGTTGGAATTCTCCTTCGAGCCGACTCAGAGGCCGATCTCTTGGAGTCCGCCACGAAACGTGACGATGCCCACCAACATGGCGGACTTGGCGTTCTACTCCGTTCGCGAACTTGGTGAATTGATCCGCACGCGCCAACTCACGTCCACCGCGCTGACTCAATTCTGTCTGGACCGGCTGAGAAGGTATGACTCGAGTTTGCTGTGCGTCGTCACATTGACCGAGGGCCTGGCTCTACAGCAGGCCGCCCGCGCCGACGCGGAGACGGCTGCGGGCAATTACCGTGGGCCGCTGCACGGGATTCCTTACGGCATCAAAGACCTCTTTTCCGCCAAGGGGTATCCGACGACCTGGGGCGCAGCGCCCTATCAAGACCAGATGATTGATGAAGACGCCGCCGTCGTGAAGAAACTGGAACAAGCCGGTGCCGTGCTGGTAGCAAAACTCTCGATGGGGGCATTGGCGCTCGGCGACGTTTGGTTTCGGGGCACGACGCGCAATCCATGGAATCTCAGTGAAGGCAGCAGCGGTTCTTCGGCGGGTTCCGCAGCGGCGACGGCAGCGGGTTTGGTCCCGTTCGCCATCGGCACGGAAACGCTCGGTTCCATCGTTTCACCCTGCACGCGCTGTCGTGTGACCGGACTACGCTCGACGTTTGGCCGCGTCAGCCGCACGGGCGCGATGACGTTGAGTTGGTCCATGGACAAGATTGGGCCGATCTGCCGAAACGTGGAAGATTGCGCGCTCGTGTTCGAAGCCATTCGCGGCGCGGACGGCGTTGATGCGGCTGCGATCAATGCGCCGTTCAATTATGATCCAGCGTTGGACCTCACGCGATTGCGCGTCGGTTTCAGCAGCGGAATTCCTTCCGCCGTGACGAACCGTTTGGGGGCGATCGTCGGGCCGTCGCAACTGGCGAACCTCACGCTGCCCGATTACCCGCATCAAGGCATGGCGTTCATCATCTTGGATGTCGAACAGGCGGCGGCGTTCGACGAGTTGACCCGGTTTGGCGGTGACGCTTTTCTCACGGCTCAAGGCACGTATGATATCCCGAACCTCCTCCGAATTGCGCGGACCGTTCCGGCGGTGGAATACTTACAGGCGGAACGCCTTTGCAAAAAACTGATTGAGGACGTGGCGGCGCTCATGAAAACCGTGGATGTATTCGTCGCGAACGAGTCCGACGAGGCGGTTCTAAACATAAGCAATCTCACAGGGCAGCCGTGCGTCGTGATTCCGCATGGCGGCGCGACCAGCCTGAGCTTCATCGGCAAGCTTTACGACGAGGCCACGATTCTAGCCCTAGCCAAAGCCTATCAGGATGGCACGGGGTTCCATACGAATCGTCCGCCTCTTTTTGTCCAATGAAATGCCAACCGAACACGGAAGCGTAATCCCGTCATTCTGCTCCCGGGATTCTCCCGCTTGGAGTTGGTCTTACCGGCGTGCTCACGAAACAAGCGTTGTGAACCGAATCGAAGGGGCCTACGATGAAACTGAATTCCAAACTCAGCCGGACTTGGCCCATGAATCCGAGCGATGATCGCATTACTTTCGGCAGCGGAGAAACCATTTCGCCTCCGCAGCCAAGAGATTCACTGCGTCAGCGAATTGAGTGCCGCCTTCATCTCAGCGGTTTCACGCTCATCGAATTGCTGGTGGTCATCGCCATCCTCGCGATTTTGGCAGCGATGCTGTTGCCGGCCCTGTCCAAAGCCAAGGCCAAGGGCCAGACCACCGCCTGCCTCAACAACCTGCGACAACTTCAACTCGCTTGGAGGGTCTATGTGGAAGATCACAGCGATGACCTTCCACCCATCATTGTGGATGTGAGGAATGGCGTTTACTTCAGCCTGCCTGGCTCGTGGGTGCTGGGCAATGCCCAGATGGATGTGGCGCTGAGCAATATCGAACAGGGAGTGCTCTTTCCGTACGCGCACGCTCCCGGCGTTTACCTGTGTCCGAGTGATCAGTCCATCGTGGTTGGAGATCCGCAGAAGACGCGGCGGCGGCGAAGTTATTCCTTGAGCTTGAGCTTGAACGGGCTGGGACCCGCCATACACGATGACACCAACTACCCTTACGTCAGAAAGTTCCTCCAGATTCGCACGCCTGCGCCATCGCTGGTGTTCGGCTTTCTGGACGTGCATGAAAGCGCCATTGACAGCGGCGATTTCAGTTGGCGCGTCGGTGACTACACCCACTGGGAACATCAGCCCGCAGCACGGCATAACCGTGGGGACGACCTTTCGTTCGTGGACGGCCATGCGGAACATCACCGCTGGAAATGGCCGAAGCAGTTTCTCCAGTTCGGCCAGCCAACCGCCAACCCACTCGACCAGGAAGACCTCGATTACTTGCGCGAACACCGGCCTCGTCGGTAAAGAAACGACCTTCGGCCAAGTCCTTGGCGATTGGTATAACCTTGGCTTTTTTCCTACTTCACTTTCTTGAGGACTTCGATAAACCCTGCGTCGGAGCGCAGGCCGTCCCAGAACGGGTCTGTTTTCAAATCAAGAACAGTGGGCGGGTACTCCGCAACAGCACGCTGCAAGTGTTCGATCGCTTGGTCTCTTTGACCAAGGGCGAGCAGTACTTGGGCGGAATAAAGCGGCGAGGCGCGGCGTGATTGTGACAACACGCGCAGTTCCTCCAGTGCCTGCTGCGCTTCGTCGCGGTGCCCCATGCGGGCGTGAACCAGCCCAAGAAGCGCGACGGCGTCCGGCGCGGGGTCCGCGTCCATCAATTGTTGTGCGGCCGCCAGGGCTTCGGGATAATTCTCCAGTCGCTCCTGGGCCTGGGCCAAAAACAGGAATCCCATCACCGACTTGGGATAGAGCGCCTGAAGCCGGGCCACCTGCCGCAGCATGTCGTCGAAGCGGCGTTCGAGGTAGTAACGCCGGCACCAGGCACCGTGGAGGTTGTGGGCTTTGGGATCAACTTGTTCTCCCTGCTTGAGAACTTCGTCGGCGGTGGTGAAATCACCCGAGTACGACAGCCCCCTAGCATAGTAACCGTAGTTTCCGCCAAGGTGCGGGGCGACTTCGATCGCCCGTCGGTATTCCGCCATGGCGTTCGTAAAATTCAACTCGTGATGAAGGAAGACAGCGCCGAGAGCCAAATGCGCATAGACGAGCGTATCGTCAAGCTGGATGGCGCGCAGCGCACTCGCCCTGGCTGCTGTCATCGCCTGCGCGGGTGGCAAGAGAAACCCTGTCGCTTCCGAATAGCACAACGCCAGGGTCGCATGCGCCTCCCCAAAGTTCGGATCTTCGGCGATGGCGCGGTTGAGCACTTCGGTGGCATTGTTGTTTCCGTCCATGGTGTTCCAAGGCACGGCTTGGGCTTCAGCGTAAAGTTGGTACGCGCCCATCTTCCGCATGAGGTTCGTTCGAGCCCGATCCAGAACGCCGACTTCGAGAGTAAAACCGAGAGCTTGCGCTCCTTGTCGGATCACATCGGCTCCGAGCGCGCCGAAGTCCTTCTGTCCGCGGTCAAAGCTGGCCGACCAGATTTGCGCGCCGTCCGCCACGTTGAGGAGGCTGGCGGTGACATGTATGCTGTTGCTGTCCCTCAGAAACGTCCCGGCCAGCAGGATGCGCACGCCGAGCTGCGCGCCGATTTGCCGCACGTCATTCGCCGCGCCTCTGAACGCGAAGACTGCGGAGCGCGAGGCAACTCTCAATCCGGCGCAATTCGTGAGCGCGTTGAGGGTTTCCTCGGCGAGCGCTCCCCGCAAATACCCGCGCGCCGGTTGCAGGCTTTCATTGCCGAACGCAAGGACGGCGATGGAATTCACCTCCGCCGCACCGTTGAATCGTTGACTCGTCGAAGCGTTAAATCGGTTCGCCAGCAGCCAGGCTCCCGTCGCCAGAAGGGCGACCGCGGTGGTGGCGACTAAAAACTTCTTCGCCACGGCGAGGCGACGCTGTGTTACGCGCTTGGCTTTCACCGATTGCCCGCGTTGCAACAGGGCCAGGTCGGCGTGCATTTCCTCCGCGTTCTTGTAGCGTTCGCGCGGATTGAGTTGGCAGGCGCGGACGACGATGGCGTTGAGTTCGGCGAGGGCGTCGCGGTCGGGCCGCGTGGCGATGTCGGGCGGCAGCGCCGGGAATTCCTTGCGGTCGCAGCCGGTGCTCATCTCGTAAAGCACCTTGCCCAGGCTGTAGAGATCGGCCTGCGGCGTGCCGGCGCCTTCCGGCGGCAGGTAGCCTTCCGTGCCCACGAACGAGCGCGTGGCATCCACACTCGTCACCAGGCCGATGTCCGCCAGCTTGGCCTGACCGTTCACGAAGATGACGTTGGACGGCTTCACGTCGCGATGCACCAGTCCGTGCCCGTGCAGATGCGCCAGCGCGCGCGTGAGCGAGAGGGCGATGGCCAGGCACTCCTGTGCCGGCAACGCGCCGCGGTCATTCAGGAGGCGCTTGAGGGTGAGTGGGGCGTAGGATTCTGGATTCTGGATTCTGGATGCCGGATGCTGGATGCCGCGCCCGGAGTCTGCTGATCCAGTATCTGGAATCGAGCATCCAGCATCGGGGGACACGGGGTCGGCGAGTTCCATCACGTAATAGAAAAACCCGTCGCCCAAGCCCACGTGCAGGATCGCGACCTGGCTGGGATCGGAACGGGAGATAGGCTCGAAGCGTTTGATGCCCTCAAACTCGCGCTCGAACGGGCGGTCATGGTCGAACGCCGCGCGATGAACGATTTTCAACGCGACCCATGAGCCAGTCACGTTGCGCGCGAGCCAGACCTCGCCATACGCGCCGCGTCCGATCGGGCGAAGCAACTCATAGTCGGGGATGGACAACCCCGCGCGAGCGACCGGCGTGATGAGCTGAGGGGACATTGGTCCGTAGATTATTCGGGATAAGATGCCGTTGGCGAGACGCAATTGCCGAGCCGAAGTTGGCCCGTTGCATTCACGAAGGCAAGCAGGCTGCGCGGCAACGTTGACACCTCCGCGGCCCCACGGTACTTTTGACGCATGAACGCTGTTCTGCCCAAACAATTGGAGCGATTTGTCCGGCGACAGATCAAGAGCGGACGCTACCCGAACCAGAGCCAAGTGGTGCGGGACGCCCTGTCTCGCCTTGAGCAGGAGTTGGAAGGTTCCGCCAACTCAAGGCCGGCCAAACTTCCGCCCGGCACTCTGGAAGCGATCTACGGCGCGGAGTCGAAAGCCGAACGGCAGTGGGAAAATCGCACCGCCGGCGCCAGTTCGCTCAAAGCGGAGGCCTTCTGAAGCAGTGGGAGATTTTCACCTTCGACTTCGATCCCGAAGGAGCGCACCCGGTCGTGGTCATTTCCAGCAATGCCCGTGTGCGCCTTAAAGATCGGGTGAACGTGCTGATCTGTTCCTCGCAGCGCGCCAATCGTCCGCCCAAAGCCACGGAAGTCGTCCTCGACACCGCCGATGGCTTGGACTGGCCCACCTTGTGCAAGTGTGATCTCAGCTACTTGGTG
>CAZNOE010000231.1:0-1242 GCA_964574525.1 uncultured Bifidobacteriaceae bacterium | reverse complement strand
GCCGGGCGATCTTCAACACTCTCCTGCAGAGCTTCGAACTGAACCCGTTGTGATCGGCGAAATATGAAAGCCGCTCAACTCGTCGCCCACGGCGCGCCGGGAAAATTCGAACTGCGCGATTTGCCTGAACCGAAACCCGCGCCCGATGAAGTCGTCGTCCAGGTCCAGACCTGCGGGTTGAACCATCTCGACCTGTGGCTGGAGGAAGCGGGCCTGCCGATGCCCGTCCAACTGCCCCGCACGCCCGGCGGCGAAATCGCCGGACGGGTTTTGGAAGTCGGCAGCAACGTCAAGGACTGGAAGCCCGGCGACGAAGTGGCCGTCCAATCCAATTTGTTTTGCGGCGAGTGCGAGTTCTGCAAGCGCGGTGAAGATTCACTCTGCCTGCGAAGCGTGATCCTCGGCGTTCAGCGCGATGGCGGTTTCGCGGAGAAAGTCATCGTGCCCGCGCGCGCGCTGGTGCGTTTGCCCCCGGGCGTGGATTTCGACACCAGCGCCGCGCTCACGCTGGCCGGCAGCACCGCCATGCACATGCTCACCAAACGCGCGCAAGTCCGCGAAGGCGATTGGGTGCTCGTCATTGGCGGCGCGAGCGGTGTCGGCTCGGCCGCGATTCAAATTGCAAAGCAACTCGGCGCGCGCGTCATCAGCACCGGCTCGACACCCGCCAAACAAAATCTTGCCCGCCACCTGGGCGCAGAATTCGCTCTCGACTCGAACACCAACTGGCCCCTCGAAGTCCGCACGATCACGAATAAGCGCGGAGTGGACGTTGTCGTCGAGCACGTTGGCGGCGATGTTTTGCTGAAATGTTTCGAGTGCCTCGCGCGCGGCGGGACGATTGTAACCTGCGGCGCGACGGCGGGGCGCGAAGTCCCGCTCAACTTGTGGCCGCTGTTTGTGAAGCAGCAGCGGCTTGTGGGCAGTTACGGCCGTGACCGCGCCGATTTTCAAACCACGCTGGAATGGGCCGCTGCCGGCAAACTCAAGCCCGTCATTGATTCCGTTTTTCCGCTGGACCGGGTCCCTGAGGCCTTCGCAAAGCTCCGTTCGCGAAGCGTATTGGGCAAAGTGCTGATCGAACCTTATGAGCCGGTTTCGGAATCGGATTGAGCGGAGCGCCGGCCTCCTGGCACGGAGCGATGAGCTTGGACTCACCGACGCGCCATGCACGGAGGCCGGCGCTCCAAGCTATTTCGGCTTCTGCTTCTCCTTCTCCTGCTGTTGCTGCTGCTTTTGGAG
>CAZNOE010000230.1:0-8476 GCA_964574525.1 uncultured Bifidobacteriaceae bacterium | reverse complement strand
CCACGAATCGCGACCTGGAAGAATTGGTGCGCGAAGGAAAATTCCGCGCGGATCTGTTTTACCGGCTCAACGTCGTGCCGTTGCGCGTCCCTGCCTTGCGGGAGCGCGTGAGCGACCTGCCGCTTCTGGTGACGTTCTTCGTGCAGAAGTGCGCAAAGAAACTCGGCAAGCACATCACTTCGGTGAGCGAAGAAGCAATGCGGCGGCTCACTAATTACTCGTGGCCGGGGAACATCCGCGAGTTGCAAAATATCGTTGAACGCGCCGTGATTTTGTCGCCCGGCAAGACGCTTGTCATTGCCGACGAATTACGCGCTCCCACGACCTCACCCGGTAGCAGCCGACGTGAGGAGGCTCAAACTCCAAAATCGGCAATTGGCAATCAGCCATCCGCAATTGATCAGAGCCTCGTTACCTCGGCTGCTACGGGGAAAAACAATGGTTCGCTCGACGACGTGGAGCGCCGGCACATCGAGTCCGTGTTGAATCAAACCAATTGGATGATCGAAGGCGAGCGCGGCGCGGCGAAAATCCTAGACATGAACCCCAGTACGCTCCGCAGCCGGATGCAAAAGCTCGGCGTCAAACGACCGGCGCGGTGATGACAGAAAAGTCCCGCGGGTTCACCGAGAAGGGAAGCGAGCTTTACGCGAAGGCGGGAAACTGATAAACGAATCACATGCCAATCGCGCTGACTGTCAAACTCATCCAACAAGAAGCCCTCGCATTCGCACGAGTTGAATCGAAATGGCCAGAGCCATCGCTGTTCGGCGTCACCGATGGAAAAGCAGTCGGCACGTATTTGGAGCAGAAGTTTCAAGCGTATTTGCAGACCCGGTATGAATATGATCGGGGAAGCGCGGCAAAGGGCATTGATTTTCCGGGGCTTGACGTGGACATCAAGACGACAAGCATCAAACAGCCGCAGTCCTCTTGTCCGTTTAAGAATGCGCGTCAGAAGATTTATGGCCTCGGTTACTCGTTGCTGATTTTCGTTTACGACAAGAAGGATAACGCCGAAACGAAAACCGGACTGCTCGACATTCTGCACACAATTTTTGTACAGAAAGAGAGAACGGCGGATCACTCAATGACGGTCGCGTTGCGCCGCATGATAGAGGACGGCGCAAACAGCGATGACATCTTGGCGTATTTCGAAGAACGAAATCTGCCAATCGATGAGTTTGAATCCCAAACGCTCGCAGAGGAGATAATCAACAATCCGCCGCAAATCGGTTACCTCACAATTTCCAACGCGCGTCAATGGCGGCTGCAGTATAAGCGAGTCATTAAGCAGGCTGGCAGCGTCGAGGGAATCCTACGCTTGTCATGAGCGCCACGGCCAAGATCGAGTTCGGAGATTTTCAGACGCCGCTGGCGCTCGCTCGGGAAGTTTGCTCGCTATTGGTCCAGCGGGAAGTCGAGGCAGATGCGGTTCTCGAACCGACTTGTGGAGTTGGGGCGTTTCTCAGCGCAGCGGGAGAGGCTTTTCCCAAGGCCCGGCTTCTCGGTTGGGATATCAATCGTGATTACGTTGAGCAAACCAAGTCGGCGTTGAGACAATCAGGCGCAGGGAAACGAGCATTCGTTGCCGTCCAGGATTTCTTCGCCCATGATTGGGCAGCGGAACTCGCGAACACTCCCGGCTCGCTTCTGATTTTGGGAAACCTGCCGTGGGTGACCAACGCCGCAGTCTCTGGAATGAACGGTGGGAATCTCCCGGTGAAAGAAAACTTTCAGGGATTCAGAGGCATCGAAGCCCTGACCGGCAAATCCAACTTCGACATCTCGGAATGGATGCTCATCCAACTCGTGAAGGCGCTGCGTGGTCGGTCTGCCACCATCGCCATGCTCTGCAAGACGGGCACTGCGCGGAAGCTGCTGCGATTTGCCTGGCAGAATGACGGACGAATCGCAGCCGCGTCTTTGCACCGCATTGACGCAAAAAAACATTTCGGCGCTGCGGTTGACGCCTGCTTGATGGTCGCCACTACCGGCGAGGCCGGGCCTGCGGAGGCGAAGGTGTTCGACGACCTTTCCGCCAAACGAGCGTCAACGACGCTCGGTCTGGCCGGGCAGGATTTGGTTTTCGACATCCGCACTTATCGCCGACTCAAGCATCTCGAAGGACTTTGCCCGTATCAGTGGCGTTCCGGCGTGAAGCACGATTGTGCCTCCGTTATGGAACTGCGCCGAACGAACGGACGAACGCTAGAGAACAAGCTTGGCGAACAAGTCAGCATCGAGCCTGATTACTTGTTCCCATTGCTGAAATGCTCCGACCTTGCCAACGGACGCATTGAGCCGGAGCGATTCGTGGTCGTGACCCAGCGGCGAGTCGGCGAAGACACCAGCGTCATCGCAAAGAAAGCTCCTCGCACTTGGCGCTACTTGGATTCGCACCGCAGCCTCTTTGAAGCGCGCAAGAGTTCGATCTACAGCAGCCGAATGCCGTTTGCACTTTTCGGAATCGGTGATTACGCCTTCGTGCCATGGAAAGTCGCAGTGTCAGGTTTGCACCGAATACCAAGCTTTGCGCTGATCGGGCCTGTAGGCGAAAAGCCGGTGCTGTTTGACGACACTTGCTATTTTTTGCCGTTCGAGGACGAACACGAGGCGCGAGTCGTGGCAGAGATTCTAAACTCGGAGGAATGCAAAGAGTTTCTGGCATCGCTCACTTTCACGGACTCGAAACGCCCAATCACGGTCGAGTTGCTTCAACGCTTGAACATTCGAGCCATTGCCGAGGACGCCGGTTTGGCCGATGAGTGGGCAGCCTCCCGGAATCACGTCGTCCAATACACGGAGCGACCCGCTTCGATGCAAGCTGAGTTCATAATGGAACGACCGCTGAAGTTAGAATGATGAGAACCTTCGACCACGAAAAGTTGGAATGAGCGTTGGAACGGCAATCCGGTTTTCCGAATCAGAAAAGCAGGAGCGTTTGAGAATCCTGCTGACTGGCGTGGATCGAATTCCCAACGCGCTTCCTCTTTCTGTCGAAGACACCTTGAATGTCATTGGCATTCATCTGGGCTGCAAAAGGTCGTGGCGTCTCCCTGCCTTGGCTGTCTGGGCAGCTTTTGAAGCCGCAAGAACGCGACTCGGCGGGCGTGTGCTCAATCTCACCGCTCACAGTGCCGCCGATGAACAAACCGGCGCGGTGGGCGACGTTCAAATCACGCTGCTCGGAGAGGACAAAGTGGTGACGAGCTATGAGATGAAGAACAAGGCTGTGCAGCGCGGCGACATTGACCGCGCGCTCCAGAAGATCACCGCACAAGGGAAACACGTTCAAAACTACATCTTCATTTCAACCGAGGCGGTGGCAGACGACATTCGCGAATACGCGCGCTCCAAGTATGACGAAACGGGCGGCGTCGAGATTGCCATTCTCGATTGCATCGGATTCCTGCGGCACTTCCTTCATTTATTTCATCGGCTGCGGAAAGACTTTCTCGATCAATACCAGGTGATTGTTCTTCGCGAGCCGGACAGCGCGGTCAGTCAGGCGTTGAAGGAAGCGTTTCTCGCGTTGCGTCAGGCGGCGGAGAGTGCGGACTGATTGAGCGCGAGGACGGTTTCGGTTATCAAACTTTTAGTCTGGCTTCCAGTTCGGCGATGCGTTGTTTCAACGGAGCAACCGCAACCTCCACTTCGGCGGCAGTGTAGCGCGGCGTGATGTATTGCGGACAGTTCCAATCGAAGGAAACGACTTCAATGAAGAACAACCGTTCCACAATGCGCTGGACTTCCGGTTCGGCGAGTTGCGCGACGAGTTCGGGATGCTGTCGCGCATCTTCGACGCGGGCATGACCGAGGATTTTCAGCCGCGTGCGTTGCGGATAGTCCATGAGGAACAATGTGACGCGGTCGGTCACCGCGAGGTTGCCCGTGGAAAGCAGTTGGCGGTTGCCCTTGTAGTCAGCGAAGGCAAGCGAGGTCGGATTGATGACGCGCAGGAATCCGGGTTGGCCGCCGCGATGTTGAACGTAAGGCCAGCCGGTTTCGCTGACCGTCGCCATGTAAAAACTGTCGCGCGATTGGATGAAAGCCGTCTCGTCTTCTGTGAGCGCGTCGCGTTCCGGCGCGCCCTCAACGCGCTGCGATTTTCCATAGTAATGTGCCTGCGCTTTACGCACCGAATCCGTAAAGACAAGGTCGTGAAATTTGTCGGCCATGACTCAAAAGAATGGAACGGGGAGTTGAATTGAGTCAACTCCCCGTCCAGGCATCGGCTTCTCTTACTTCCCGTTCTTCTTCACCAAGTCAGGCCAGTTCTTGTTGGCCTTGGCCACGTTGCCATCAAAGTCAGCATTAAACTTTTTCAAGATGTCGGCGTTCAGGTTGAGATACAATTTCTCGTTGCGCACTTGCCAAGTGTTGATGTCCACGGGGAACAACTTGCCAAGGCCGACTCCATAGGCACAAAACCCACCGCACTGCGGTGCATACTTTTCCGGTTTTGCCGTGAACAAAGCCTTGTGCTCCTCTGTGGCGAAAAAGTAAGTCGCGCCCTGATATTCGGCAGTGATGAATGGCGAGCCGTTCACCGGCTTGGCGTCGGTGAAGAAGGCAACCGTGTCGTAACCGCTCACGGCAGCCTTGCTCGCCCCGGAGACATTGACCAGGTCGCCAGCATAGGCGGAGACGGACAGCAGCGCGACGGCTGCGATGGATTTGATGATGTTTTTCATTTTTGGATTTCTCTCTTTGTTTTTTGTTTGTTTGCTTAATTCGCAGGACGTTGAAATGCGTCTTGAGAAAATTATTTTTCCGTTGCGCTGCGAAGGCTTGCCCGCAGACCGAACGCCACATCAGCCATTCGCGGTTGACCTCAATTGCTCCTCCACAAATGGTGAGCAATTTTTCAGAGTGACGCCTCGCGTTTTGAAGCCGGTCAGCACCGCGACGCCGTCAGCGTCCGCGAACGTCACGTCGGCCAAATCCAGCTTTAACGTCCGACCCTCAGTCAAAAGCGTTTCACAAACCTGACGCAACTCGCCGACCCAAGGACCGACAACGCGGCCTTCGAGTTTGAGTGTGACGGAATGATTGGCTTTTCCGGCCTGGGAAATTTTCAACATAAGACACGATGTGAGATTTTAGAAATTGACCCGAGCGTCCGAGGATTTTTGCGCCGGCTCGGCTGACCACCAACCGTCGAGATGTTCGCGCAGTTGTTTTCGTGCGCGGTGCAGCATCACCCAAAGATTGCTCTCGGAGATGTTCAGTTGCTCGCAGACTTCGCGGTTTGGACGCTCCTCGATTTGGTAAAGTTGGAACACCTGGGCGATGCGTGGCGGCAGCTTGCCGAGCGCCAGTTCCAGGTTCGCGCGGAATTCATCCAACTCGATCCGGCGGCTGGGCAATTGAGTTTCCGCCGCCACGTCGTGCAGCCACAGCGCGGATTCATCCCAGGACTCCTCGTCGTTCATCGGCGTTGGATCGTGGCGCACTGCGCGCTCGCGGCAGGTCTTGCGCAGATGGTCGTAAATCTTGTGCCGCAGAATTCCCACCAGCCATGTCCGCGCGGAGGATTTGCCTCCGAAACTGTTTTGCGCTTTGACCGCCGCCAGAAACGTGTCCTGAACGAGGTCTTCGGCGGTGTTTGCATCGCGCACCTGGCCGACGGCGAAGTTGAAAAGGTAATCCGCGTGGGCGTCCACCCAATCGCTGCCGAGAGCCGGCGTGCTCTCAACATTCGTCATCAAATCGGTTTCGTTTTTCATAGTGACTGTCCCTATCGCAACGGCTGTGCCACGAAACCGCAGACCAGCGCGAACCACTGGGATCGCCTGTAAAATCAGGGCTTTTTGATTCTTGCTCCGAAGACGTGCCGTCAGCCCGCGAAGTCGCGGCCACGACATTTCGCGGCAGGCCGCGATGGAGCGTGGCCCGTTGGTGGGGCGGGCTTCTTAGCGAGGCGTTCGGCCGAATAAAACTGCGGCTAGTCAGCAACCTCACATTACCGGTGCGCTGCTCAGTCTGTAAGGAGCACCGGCATTTCCCGACGAACCGTTGTTGAAAACGACATCTATGAAATTGAACTATCCCTTTTTGCGGACTGCGCTCCTGGTCGCTGCCCTTAGCGATGCTTCCATTCTCACTGTGCGCGCCGACCACGCGCCGCGAGCGGTGTTGCCCGATGCTGTGGTGGACTTGCGCACACCGGAAGGTGTCGCGCGGGTGAACGCGCAGTGGCGTTACAGCGACACGCACATTCACGAGATAGATCACAAAAGCGTCGGGCCGGACTTGAAGGCCAGCGGGAAGGCGAACAAGACGTTCGACTTCGCACCCGACGCGCGCGCGACAGATTTCGATGACGGCAAATGGGAAATCATCCCTGCCGACTCGCTGGAAAGGCGGCGCGGCAACGGTCGGCTTTCCTTCAATTGGTATCGCCTCAATGTGACCGTGCCGGAGAAAGTCGCCGGCTACGACACGAAAGGCTCGACGGTCGTGTTTGAAATCGTCGTGGACGATTACGCGGAAGTCTGGGTGAACGGCAAAGCGCCGTTTGTGCTCGGCCAGAACGGCGGCTCGGTCGCGGCTGGATGGAATGCGCCAAATCGCGTCGTGCTCACACGCAACGCGCAGCCCGGGCAACAGTTCCAGATTGCCGTGTTTGGCATCAATGGGCCGGTCTCGACGCATCCCGACACTTACATCTGGGTGCGCAGCGCGACGCTGGATTTCTACAAGCCCGGCAAATTGAGCAAGGCGCGCGAAGTAAAACTCGACGTGGACAAGAAAGATGCGGCGCTCGATGCTATTATTCCTGCAAACGCGAAGCTGGAAAAACTGGCGGATGGTTTTGCTTTCACCGAAGGGCCGATCTGGATCAGTGCCCACAATCCGGCGATTGCTCCTGATTCAGACTAAGGCTTTCTGCTTTTCAGCGATCCCAATAACAATCTCATTTACCGGATGACTCCCGATGGTGAAGTGAGCGTCTATCTCACGAAGTCCGGCTACACCGGCGAAAACATTGGCGACTACCGCCAGCCCGGTTCAAACGGGCTTACGACCGATTCAAACGGACGGCTCACGATTTGCCAGCACGGCAACCGGCGGGTTGTGCGAATCGAGAAGAATGGCCTCACGACGGTTCTCGCGGATCGTTTCGACGGCAAGCGGCTCAATTCGCCGAACGATTTGGTTTATCGAAGCGACGACGCGCTTTTCTTCACCGACCCGCCCTTTGGATTACCGAAGTTTGCGGACGACCCACGCCGTGAACAGCCGCACTCCGGCGTTTATTCGGTGAAGGACGGCAAGGTTCAACTCGTCAGCACGGACTTCACCGGTCCGAACGGACTGGCGTTTTCGCCGGACGAAAAATTCCTCTACGTTGGCGACTGGAATACGAAGAAAGCCGTGGTGAACCGCTATCCCGTGAACGCCGACGCCACGCTCGGCAAAGGCGAGTTGTTCTTCGATCTCACGACGGCGGGCGCGGACGACGCGATTGACGGCATCAAAGTGGACAAAGGCGGAAATGTTTATGTCAGCGGGCCGGGTGGATTGTGGATTCTCTCATCCGAAGGCAAGCATCTCGGAACGCTGCACGGCCCGGAGCATCCGCACAATATGGCTTGGGGCGACACTGACAAACGCACGCTTTATCTCGCGGCACAGACCGGCATTTACCGCATCCGGCTCAATGTCCAAGGTGCGTCAGCCTTTGCGAAATAGTTTAGTTGTAAGGAAGCTGTCTCTACTCCCGACGTCTAAGTATGAACACAATTACTGAATCCATTCCAACGGTCTTCAATCCTGAAACGGCGTTCGTCCTCTCACTTCAAAACGCCGACGATAAATTCAATCGCGCAGATGAGGTTTTCACTCCCCGTCGGTTCGCGCTGCCGACGGATGATGGGTTTGCGGGGCGCGGCATCCCGGAGTCGGCGCTCCACGATTGAAGGTTGCTGCAATTCAACACATCAAACCTGACCCATTTACATGAACCAATCACGCCATCTCGAAAAGCTCGAACACTTCAAAGCCTACAACCCGACTGCGGCACAATTACGCATAGCCTCGGCACGTGAAGTCGAGGACGCTGAAACGCTGACGCGCCGCCAACGTGTCGTCTGCCTGGTTTGTTGCCTCATTGCGGCAGGCATAATGGTCGAAACCTTGTTCTTCAAGTTCACGGCCGCACCGGAGTCGGTTTACATTTTCAAGCGGATGGGGACAGAGCCGTGGATGCGCTGGGTGCAGGGCCTCTGGGAATTGACCGCCTCAATCGGTCTGCTTCTACCACGATTGAGATGGGCGGGTGGCATTCTCACCACCGGCGCAATGCTCGCGGCGATTTTGAGTCACATGACCTGGCTGGGCTACTCGATTCAGGGCGATCATGGGCTGCTCTTTAGCATGGCGCTCGTGACATTCACCTGCGGCGTCACCGTCATGTGGACGTATCGGCATCACATTCCGGGTTACGTTCCGGCCACGATGTATTGAT
>CAZNOE010000229.1:0-8479 GCA_964574525.1 uncultured Bifidobacteriaceae bacterium | reverse complement strand
GAAGCTCTAACGGCTCCCGCCTTCGGTAACATTTTGCCGTGAGTCAACACGCCCCACGCAATCCCCGAGCTTAAGCGAGCAGGGCCCAGCCTGTATAGGCAACCGTTCTTACTTTGGCATTGCCAGCGGAAAAGCTCCCTTGTTAGCGTCTGGGCGGCTTTTCAACTCCAGAAATTATGAGCACTCACAGCAACAGCAACTATCCGAAACTTCACAACGCCATGTGGCCCGGGCTGGTCGGCAAGGGCAGTCCGGGCGCTGAACCGTGCATTGACCTCGACACCATGCTCGACCTGACCGCCAAGGCCGAGGTGGACGGCATCCGCTTCGACGGCGTGGACCTGTTTCTCCACGACCCGCACACGAGCATAGACATTGACGACGACGGCCTCAAACGTCTCGCCGATAAAATCAAGAAGCGCGGCTTCATGGTCGGCTCAGTGGTGGCGCCGGTCTGGCCGCCCACGGGCGGTGGTTCGGCCATGGGCAGCGACGGGGATCGGAAGAAGTTTGTGGAGCAGGTGCGCAAAGCCTGCCGCATCGCCAGGAAGCTGCGCGATCTCGGCGCGCGTCCTAACGGTGTGGTACGCATTGACTCCGCCAGCAGCCCGACGGATTGGGCCGCGGATGCCGAAGCGAATCAGAGAAGAATTGCCCAAACTTTTGGCGAGGCGTGCGACGTGGCAGAAGGCTTCGGCGAACGTCTCGCGGCCGAAGGGGAGATTTGCTGGGGCGGCATGCACAGTTGGAAAAAAATGGTGGACCTGCTGGAGCGCGTGAATCGTCCCAAGACGCTCGGCTTCCAAGCCGACATGGCCCACACGCTCCTCTACATCATGGGCTACAACGCTCCGGAGGACGGCATTTTGCCGGCCGATTGGGATTGGTCGGATCGCCACAAGTTGGACGAAGCCATGAAAACTCTGACGGCGGCGCTGCGTCCCTGGACGATTGATTTTCACGTCGCGCAAAATGACGGCACCGTTAAAGGCTCCGGTACGCACGACAAGACCGGCCATCACTGTCTGCCCAACGATCCGGACGGCAAGCTGACGATCGCGCACCACGCTGGTTATTGGTTGCACGGCGAAGACGGCAAGCTGACGAAACAACTGCAACACATTTGTTGGGACGGCTGCATGTTCCCCAACGCCGTCATGATGAAACAGCAGACCTGGAACGACATCCTTTCAGCAATGATCGCCGTCCGTGACGCCCACGGCTGGCGCGACGACGACGATGAGGAGGAAGAAGAAAAGGCAACACCGGACGTAGCCCGAAAGCCAAAGAAAAAGGTCACTGCAAAGAAGGCCCCAAGAAAAGCCAAGAAGCCGGCAAAGAAAAAGCCAGTTCGCGCGGCAACAAAGCGGCCAGTCAGGAAAACTCCGAAACGTTCCGCTGTAAGATCCCGGAAGTCCTCGAAGAAGACCCGCGTAAAACAAGCAACGAAGAAAAAGAGATAGTTACCGCAAAAACCGGCTGCTCGCCGCGATGGTCCAGGTGCGGGAGAACCAAGGGTGCAGGGCATTGCCACGAAAAGGCACAAGAAGCACCACGGCTGGCGGGGATTGCCACGAAAAGACACAAGAGGCACAAAATAAAAACACAGAAAGGAAATGATCCATGCGAGACATCATGAAGTTGTGCGACATCGTTCGCGAAACCGGTTACGCGGCCCATCGGTATCTCCGGAATGGCCACCTGGAAAAGGTTTACGAAAACTCGCTGGCGAATCGGCTGCGGAAACTGGGATTGAAGGCGATTCAACAGCACCCGCTCAGCGTGTTCGACGAGGACGGGACTTTGCTCGGGGAATTCTATGCTGATTTGTTTGTGGATGATCGGCTCATTGTCGAACTGAAGGCGGTCCGCCACGCCGTCGGTGAGCATGTCGCTCAGTTGTTGGGCTACCTTCGCGCCTCGCGCATCGAGCACGGACTGTTGATCAACTTCGGCGCGCCCAGGTTCCAAATTAAGAAATACATTATCAATGACGTGATCGAGCAGACCGGAAGCGTGATTTTCCAGGGTTGATTGTTTTGTGCCTTTTGTGCCTTTTTGTGGCTGTTAAAACTCTATGAAAAAACTTCGCATCGGACTCATCGGTTACGGCTTCATGGGCCGCGCGCATTCCAACGCCTATCGCAAGGTGGGCAACTTTTTCGACCTCGAACACGAGTGCGTTTTGCAGGCGGCCTGCGCGCGTGACGCCGCCAATGCCAAGGCTTTCGCCGCGCGCTGGGGCTACAAGAGCGTCGAGACTGACTGGCGCAAGCTCATCGCGCGCGACGACATTGATCTGGTGGACATCTGCGTGCCGAACAATCTCCACGCCGAGATCGCCATCGCCGCCGCCAAAGCCGGCAAGATGATTCTATGCGAGAAACCACTTTCGATGAACGGCCCTGAAGGCAAAAAAATGGTGGCAGCTGTCGAGAAAGCCAGAGTCCCAAACATGGTTTGGTACAATTACCGGCGCGTTCCGGCGGTCACGCTGGCCAAGCAGTTGATTGACGAAGGGCGGCTGGGAAAAATCTTTCATTATCGCGCAAAGTTCCTTCAAGACTGGACGATCAGCGCCGATCTGCCGCAAGGCGGCACGGGCTTGTGGCGGTTGGACGTGAAGGCCGCCGGCAGCGGCGTGACGGGCGATTTGCTCGCGCACTGCATTGACACCGCGCTCTGGCTGAACGGCGGCATCGAGAAGGTCACCGCGATGACCGAGACGTTCATCAAGCAACGCAAGCACACCCTGACCGGCAAGGTCGAAAAGGTCGGCATTGACGATGCGTGCGCGTTTCTCGCGCGTTTCAACAACGGTTCGCTGGCAACGTTCGAGTCCACGCGCTATGCCCGCGGGCACAAGGCGCTTTACACTTTTGAAATCAACGGCGAGCACGCCTCGATTTTCTGGGACCTCCACGATTTGCATCGCTTGCAATACTTCGACCACCGCGACGAAGCCATCGTCCGCGGCTGGCGCTCGATCCACGTCAGCGACGGCGACCAGCCTTACATGAAGCATTGGTGGGTGCCGGGATTGCAAATCGGCTACGAGCACAGCTTCATCCACCAGGTCGCGGACTTCCTGAAGGGAATCGAAACCGGCAAACCCGCCGGGCCGACGTTCCGCGACGCGCTGGAAACCCAGCACGTTTGCGACGCGGTGCTGAAGTCCGCCAGGACGGAGCGATGGGAGAAGGTGGCAAAGGTGAAGTAATTCGCCAGGTGGTGGGGCGAGGTTTCGGCGGATTTTGTTTGAATGTTTTTGACGTTGGCAACGTCTTTGACCCACAATTCAGCAAAGTGACAAGCAAATCATGAATGGAAAAACTGTATTCGCCGGACTTGGCGTTCTGGCCATAACAATCTCGGCATCCGCAAAAGACGTGGATGTAAGCAAATTACCGCCCGCTTCCTCGCAGAAGGGTGTGACCTATGCCAAGGACATCAAACCCATTTTTGACAAGTCCTGTGTCAGTTGCCACGGGGCGGAGAAGCAGAAGGCCAAACTGCGGCTGGACAGCCTGGAACGTGCGCTCAAAGGCGGCGAAGACGGCAAGGTGATCGAACCGGGCAACAGCGCCAAGAGCATGCTGGTCCACAACGTGGCGCGCATCGGTGACGAAGATAAGTGGATGCCGCCGCCGGACAACAAAGCCAAGATTCCGCAGCTTACGGCCGAGCAGGTCGGTCTGATTCGCGCTTGGATTGATCAGGGCGCGAAGTAAGACACCGACATCCCAACGAGTAAAGCGCAGCCGGCCGGTTAGCAGGCTGCGCCTTTTCATTCCGCACTTCAGAAGGGACAAGAAGTGGTGGTCATCCAACCGTTGGTTATCATGTGCGCAGTCATCTTGCGCGTGACCCAGTCCGCGTGGCCGTCAGCAAAGCCCCAGTTCCATCCTTTCTCGCGGTGGTTGTTTTCGGGATCGGGGCAGTTATTAAGTCCAGTATCGTCGGCATCCAATACAATCACGACACGGGTCGGACCCGCCAATATTGTCTTGGGCGATTTACGGATCCCATCGGGAGAATAATTGTACGCTCCAATAGGTTGTCCCGTTGCGGGGTTTAATTGAAACCAGCCAAAGAACTCATAGCTATGGCCGTTTTTATAGGTAACGGACTCGCGATCTCCCCGACAGGAATACCCCAAGTCCGGCAATACTCCCTGCATGTTCGGATTGTCGGTACGAATCACATTCTTGGTGGCCGGACAGATAAACGATTTTACGTTCGGGATGTTTCTGGATGCATAAAGGGAAACCGGGGCATCGTCCACATACGTGTCCACCGAAGCATAGAACTGGTCGGGCCATGTTTCCGAATATAACCACATAGCCGTCAACATCTGCTTCTCATTGTTGATGCACGAAATGCGCTGCGTCTTCTCTTTTGCCCGCGAGAGCGCCGGTAAGAGCATTGCGGCCAGAATCGCAATGATCGCAATAACCACGAGCAGCTCAATCAGGGTAAACGCCAGTACATGAGAGCGATTCAGAGCATCACCCTGCCCGGCGTCGCGATGTGTTCCGTTTTTCATAAAAGCATGCCAGAGGCAAACACGACATTATTGCAGAAGCTGCAAACGATAATAATAGGTCGAACTCCCAGTCGGCGCCGGTTCGGTGTATTGACTTGCACTCTGGCTTGCCGCATTCGTCGCATAAGGCCCGGCAACATCTGTGGCGCGCAGGACGTGATAGCTTGACCCGGAGGGCTTTGAGATGTCCAGGATCACGTTGCCACCTGAGAGCGTGATGTTGGTAATCTTGAACGGCGTGGCAGGCGGCACGACCGCGGCCACATTGTAGGCGCGCACGTAGCTGTAATGGGCGTCGGGCATGTTCCACACCGCGAGCCCATAGTTCGTTGACGCCGACGGCGCGTTGGTCCATTGCCAGTTGTACACGGTAGCCGGGTCGTCCTTGTACGACACGGACATGTAGTACGAGCCGTCGGTACGGTGGCTGAACCTGAGATCAAACGCCCGGCCCGGGGTATAGACAAAGCTGGGATCGCCGATGACGATATCCGACCAGACGCCGCCCGACTTGCGGCTGATGTTCAACCCCTGCGGCAACTCACCAGCCAACGGGATTTGGGAATCAAACAGGACGCGGTAGAAGTTGGCCGTGTCCACATAGTCATAGACGAAGCCCATTCCGCCGTCATCATAGGGAATGATGCCCAACTCCAGCAGATAGTTTGCATTGGTAAGACCCGGTGCCAGCAGGACGGGGCCTTGGCCGTCGAACATCGGATTTCCGATATCCGGCGTGCCAAAGGCGCTGCTGAGCTGGCCAATGGTGCCGTCAGCCGTAATCCGCCAGTCACCGCTCAAACCGACCGCTGCGGCGTAAACGTTGTTCCAACCCGCGGGGAAGTCGGTGGACAACCTGGCCGTTTCCCAATCCTCGCTGAAAACCTGCGTGCCGTTGTTGGTCACAGTGATGTTGTCGGCATACCAGCCGCGATTCACCGGATTTGCAGCCGTTGAGTTGTCAGCCGTTGCTCCGGCGCCCATGGCGTAATCACCGACGCCAATCGTGCCCCTGGTCAGATTTGTATCGGCGAACGTCAAAACGGCTTCGAAATTCGTATCCCAGTCAGGAGGCAGCAGCGTGGTATTCCAGCGGATGACCCGGACTTCAAACGTGTCATTCGTGGCGCCGATGGTCACTCTCACCTTCTTGGGGCCATTGATATCCCCCTCATCAGGGAAGAGGCCCGGGGTCGTGTAGGAGGTCGGCGTGATCAAAGACCAATAGCCGTTGGTCCGCATCTGGACTGAAACTCCCTGAACCGGATTCACGAATGAGCCGCCAGTCGCCTGCCCGTCCAAGGTGACCCGGTAATAATTGGATTCATTCAGATATCTGAAGTAAATGCAGGAACCGTCATTATCACCCACGCTATATTCGGCCGTTAACACAAAGTTGGTCAGCCAGTCGTCATTCCAGTAGGCGGGGTCGGAACGCACGACCAGGATCGGCCCCTGGAAGCTGGCGTTGGTCGCATAACTGGTGGCTGAGATGATTCCCGCGCCGCTGACCCCGGGATTATTCGCGCCCAAGCCGTGATTGCTGTCATCAAACAGTCCCCGGAAACCAGCGCCGTGATTGGTCACCGTGAGCCAGCCGGGAATGGCCCGGTCGCGCGAGGGATTGAACCAGCGCGAACTCAAGCCGTCGCTGGCCATCAGCGTTTCGGCGGCGTTGGGATTGGTGCCCAGTCGGAATTCCGCGAAATTGCTCCGACTGTCGCCATCCGGATCACCGGCCGCGCCCTGGCTCAGATTTCCGAAGTTGGTGATTTCCCAATCGTCAGCCAGTCCATCGCCATCCGAATCGGCGGCAAACCTTGCCACGAGGGTAATCGGCTGTGACATGGTCGCTGTGAGATTTGTGTTAAAGGAAGCCGAAGGCAGGCCTGACCAACCCATGAAAACATAGCCCGCACTAGGCGTCGCAAACAGGTTGGTGGCGGTGCCGCTTGGCAAGTATTGCGAGCCTAGAAAATTGACGGTGCCGCCGGGCGTCGCCGAAACAGTGAGTTCATATTGTGTCTGCCAGTCCCATCGCAAGGTCGAAACCTGATTCAGCGTGAACGTCACGTTGCTGCCGGAGCCGGAGACGGCATTTCCCGCTTCATAGGTGCGCCGCCATCCGGTGGCGGTGCGTTTCTGGCGGGGAGCATCAACGACGTCGGGCGCGTAAGCGTTCACAGTGCCACCGAGCGGAAGATCATTCATCCCGGCTGGAGGCTCCACCGGACTGTAAAGCGACGACACGAAGAAAGGCGTGTTGGTAATCTCGTACACCCTGACGAAATCCCAATCGTTGTAACTCTGGTACCAACCCCACAGGCCAATCTTGCCGGTTGCCTGATTGTTCATTGCAATTGGACCCTTGGTGAAGGTTGAGGAAACGCCGTCTTGATTCTGCACCAAGTGTAGCATGAGAGAATTCGTTTGAACCACAGCGTACAAGTCGCAGACGGAACTCACAGCCGGAGCGTTGGCCGTTCCCGCGCTCAGAAAGAGTTCAGAGAATACCATGTTCGTGCACTTTTGGACCGACGTGCCAACCTTGACTCCCGTCGTTACAGTCCCAGTTTGGACGCGAAAAGCGACGCGGACAAAATTTGTGCTGTCCAGATAGCGCACGTAAATACCCCAACCGTCATCGTCAGTCAGCAGAACGCGCGAGTGCATCACATAGTTGGACCAACCGGTGTCACCCGCAACGTATGCGGAAGTCCGGAAATCCACCCGGTGGACAGTATCATTCTCGACCCCCGTATCACTCTTATGTCTCAGGAAGCCGTTCCCATTGCCGTCGGTGACCCTCGCCAGGATCGGTGTAGTGCCCCAACCCGTGCCAGTCGCATTTGGCGTGATTAAGTTTTGCCAGTTATTGGTTTCGGTCAACGGAGTTGGTGAGAGTGAGCGGTTTTGCGCGCTAAAGCCGGGCACTAAGGCACTCGAGGACATTCCCCAGCTAAACAGGCCAACCTTGCCACTGGGAGTTGTCGGAAGTGCCTGATCAGTTACGAGGGCCGTCCCGTCTACTGTCACCCACACGTGATCGTTGGTCACGGCAACGGTCACATCGAACGGAACATTTTGTACGGGGGTAAAAGTTACCGGTCCCATGCTCCGGCCAGCTAGATCTGTCGGCGAACCGTTGGCCATCCGGTCTAGATTCCAACCCAAGAATGGCCAACCGGTCTGGCGATATGAACTGTTTTGCCACGAGAATTCCAAACGATAGAAGTTCGTCTCGTTCTGATAACCGAAAATCAGGCCGCAACCGTCGTCATCAGGCATCGTCAAGCGAACCTTGTATTCGTAGCCGCTCGTCGGGGGCACGGTGTCATTGATCAACATCACCGCAACGCGGGAAGGGGAAGTCGTGGCGGCGTCGGTGTAAATGTTGCTGTTTTCGAAGAGCGCGTCGCTCTCCTGGTCGTACCCCCAGGCCACCGCGGTGCCGACGTAGCTGTAGTACTGCGGCTTGACGACAGTCCATCCCGAGATGGTACCGAACTCCTCATTGAACAAAAGTGTGGCCGGCCCGGCTTTTAGATGTTGCACAACCGCGCTGGAAAACAGGAGCGCGAAGGTAAACCAACTCGTGATACGAAACATTGAGGAGGATGGATTTTTCATAAACTTTGGCGAGTTCAGACGGGTATCTGATGCATGATCATGTCTGGGTACACACATACGCGAAGCGGGCGCACAACTAAAGTGACATGAGAGTGACATTCCGACTGTCGGCGTCTTTTGGGTTCTGGTTTCGGTCGCAGGGTACGGGAACGGTTAGATTAAATCAATACATATATGTCCGAATTTAACTTCGATTTCGTCCGCGAGCCGGTTTCGCTCACAGAAAAGCAGTTCCTGCAGGAGCGCGGCCGGTCCCCGGTCGCAGCGGGTGGATAGCAAGGAGAGCGTTGGAAAATCTGGACG
>CAZNOE010000228.1:0-8489 GCA_964574525.1 uncultured Bifidobacteriaceae bacterium | reverse complement strand
GCTTTCACCGGTCGTTTCAACACGGCGACATCGTCAGCGTCGTGAAGGAGCACGGCAACATCAGTGAAATCTTTTTGAGCCATTTGAAACAAGCGTTAGGCGTTTGCGAAACCTACGCTCCCACGCCCGTCAGTTCCCAGCCTTTCCGATATTCACGAGTGAGGCAGGGGTTGGCTTCCGGCACGTTGGTGACCTTCGCGTTGACGGCGTCGAAGAGGACTCTTCGTCCTCCGAGCCGCAGGGAGACCGCGCCAAGGTTGAAGGCGTCCGAGATCGGTTGGGCCAGCAGGAAATCGCCGTAGGAAGCCGGACCGCCTTTGCAGGCCGCGACCCACAGTTTGAGGGCGTCCCCGCGGCTTTGTCTCTGATCGCGCGGCGATTCGGCTGGCGACTTTGCTGCCGCGCGGTACTCGCGCATTTTGCTCTCGGGGATGATTTGCGGATCTTCGCCCCGGAAACCGGCGAGGATTTTTCCTTTGTCCCCGACGAACATCATCCCTTCCGCGGGCAACTCTTTATTGTCGTGTTCCAATTCCTCCGGAGTCGGCGGCTTCATCGAGCCGTCATACCAGAACAAATCCAACGGTGGCCGGTTGCCTTTGGCGGCGAACTTGAAACGGATCGTGCAGGCTGCGGGGAAGGAGTAATCGTTCTTGATCCTCGCGGCTACCTTGCCGTTGAGAGTGCAAAGATGGCTGGGTCGCGACTCCACGGAAAGCGGCGCATCCAGATCGAACAGTCTGAAGACAGGCCACAGGCTGTAATGGCCCATGTCCGCCAAAGCACCGCCACCAAACTCATACCAACCGCGGAAGACGGCATGTGTGTAGTTCGGATGATAAGGCCGATCGAGCGATGGTCCCAGCCAGAGCTGCCAATCAAAGCCCTCCGGCACCGCGGGCTTGTCCGTCGGAATGATCGGGTATTGCGGCCACACCGGACGATTCGACCAGTTGTGAATTTCCCGCACCGTGCCGATGGCGCCATCGTCGGTCCAGGCTTTGATGGTTCGAATGTTCGCGCCGTCACTGGCGGGCAGGAAATGCGTGGCGACTTTGGTTTGGCGGGCGGTCTCGATGACCAATCTGGATTCGCGCAGCCGATTGGCCAACGGCTTGTGCATCATCACATGCTTGCCCTTCTTCATGGCGGCGATGGCCACAGTCGCGTGCAGATGGTCCGGCGTCATGACCTTTACCGAATTTACGTCTTTCTCCTTTTCCAACAGTTCTCGAAAATCAACGTAGGTCGCGACACCTTTGAATTTTTCCGAACGCCTTTGATTCGCGTAGAAAGTTTCGATGATTTCTTTGGCGACGTCCCGCCCTCCGGCGATGCCCGGCGCACCGCGTTTCCAATCCGGCTTGCCCAGCGCGCTGGCGATTTCCGCGCGCAGCCCGTCCTTGGACCAGTCCACATAATCGTAACGTTCCTTGACGGGGTCGCACACAGCGACGATCTGCACCTCAGGCATCGCGAGCAGAGCAGGCATTTCACGGAGCCCCTGCGTGCCACAGCCGATGTATGCGAGTGTGATCTTCTCGCTGGGGGCCACATATCCTGCTCCGCCCAGGACGTGCCGTGGCACAATAGTGAATGCCGTGGCGGCTGCGCTACCCGTGAGCAGGAACTTGCGCCGGGAAAGGCCCGGTTGCGGTTGGTTCGTGAGGGCGTTTGCTTTCATCGGTCGTGAACCTCTCGTGTTCATAATGATTGGCGGTTACTTGCCCAAGCGATGCAGCTTCGCCAGCGCTTCACGCGGCACGTCAAAGCCGTTGCCCTCCGGCCCTCCCATTTCGACGATGTACCACTGCGTGGCGGATGTTGTCTCGCACAGCCGAAAGACTTCCTTGTAGAAATCGCTCTCGAAGGTTTTGTCCTGATGTTCCTTGATGTGAATCGTCCGCGTGCGCCCCGGGAATTTCTTGAGCATCGCGATGGGATCGCCGTTCCCACCCAGGCAGTTGCCCACGTCCATCTGCATATTCAAGTCCGGTTGCAAGCGGCTGAAAAGAATCTCCCAGGCAAAACGGTCGTTGATTTTCACGAAATCAAAAGGGTGCGCGTGATAACCCACGGTCATTTTGTGCGGTTTGCATTGCGCGGCCGCCTGGGTCAGGATGGCCGCCAGCTCGCCAATTGCATTTTCCGAACCCATCTTCTCCTTGGCCGCAGCGACGTTGAGAAACTGACTGCCGAGCGCTTGGTTGTTTTCAATGGTGCGTTCGAGATTCTCGCTCGACAGCGCCTTCAGTTCCAGGTGCATGCCGCAGCACTTGAGGCCATGCTCATCGAGCAGCTTGCGCAAATCTACCGCGGAATACTGTTGGTAAACGTTCGGCGTGCCGCCGTAGCCCCAAAACTCGACTCCCTTGTAGCCCAATTGGCCAAGTGTTTTCAGCGTGGCCGGGACGTTGCGCGAAAACTCGCCGCGCACGGTGTAGAGCTGAAATCCAATCGGAATCTTTCTTCCCTCGCTTGCTGCCTGAGAGATGGTGTGGCTGACGCTCATACCGACGGCACAAGCGACGCCCGATTTGATAAACTGACGACGGGTAGTTTGCATAAGGAATGGAGGTTTGGAGTTCTCGCTTTCACAATGTGTATTCACTGGACGGTAACAACTCACCAATGGCAGATAGCCGGTGCATGCCAATCTGCCCTGCGCCCATTGTGCGCCCGCACGAGTAACAGATCAAGGGTCGTCATGACCATCTTGTCGGCGACTCCACCTTCGACGCCTGCCTTGTCATTACCTTCGTCGGTGGTGCAACTTTCGGTCTTGCGTTCGCAATGAGGTCTGGCTTATCAGACTCACACAAACCGCTTTCACCACAATGAAATTGAAACTGCTCGCGCTTCTGTTTTGCCTCGCTGCCTCTGTTCTCAATGCGACCGCTGCCTTCCGCGCCGGCATCGCCGTCCGTAAAATCACGCCCGATCCCTTGCTGCCGGTCAGCGGTGGCGTGGGACCGGGACATCCGGCGACGCGGAAGGAGGGCGAACTCACCGTGCGCGCGCTCGTGTTCGAGCAGGAAGCCACGCGCGTGGCGATTGTGAGCGCAGATTTTCTAGGGTTCCCCGCCACGTTGGGCAATCGCGTTCGTGCGGCTGTCAAGGGTGTTGCGCCAACGAACATCCTCATCGGCGCCACGCACACGCACAGCGCGCCGGATTGCTACGGTTTTCCAGATGGCAAGGGCGGCACGGCCAGTGATCCGAAGTATTTGGAATTGGTTTGCACGCGCATGGCTGAGGCGATCAATGAAGCCGTCACGAAACTCCAGCCAGCACGATTGAAAATCGCGACGGGCGAGGCCAAAGGCAAAATCGCCTACAACTATTATGCCCCGCAATTGTACGACCCGCGCTGCCATGTCATCCAGGCATTGGATGCTTCGGGCAAACCGTTTGTTACGCTCGTCAATTACGCGGTTCATCCCGAAGTGCTGGGGAACAGCGTCGGAATTTGCAGTCCGGACCTTATCGGTCCGCTCTACGACCGAATCGCGGAGCAGGGCGGGGGTACTGGAATCTTTATGAACAGCGCTCAAGGCGGCATGGTCACGGCGGACAATCGCAGCGAGAATAGCGATTCAAGAACTTGGGTGGAATGCCAGCGTATCGGCACATTGCTCGCCGACGAAGCGTTGCGGATTGTGAAGGACGCGCCCGAGCAGGCGTCGCCAAGACTCTTTTGTGCCTCGCGGACAGTTTCATTCCCAGTTGAGTCTGCGCTGATGCGCGCGTTGCTGAAGGAATTGCCCGGCGGCGCATCCGCTGTGGACGGAAAGCTGACCACGCAAATGAATCTGGTAAATGTCGGCAACGCGCAGATTCTCACCATCCCCGGCGAGGCCCTGCCGAACATCGGTTACTATCTCAAACGCAAGATGCGCGGCGAGCACAACTTGCTATTTGGTCTCACGAATGACGCGTTCGGTTACATCCTGACAAAGGAGGATTACAACAGTTTCAAACGTTACGCCTATGTCTCGCAGACAAGTCTCGGTGAGCACACCGGTGAAATCTTGGTCAACGAGGCCCTCAAATTCGTCAGCGACTGTCCCCGGCCCGAGACGCTGGTGAAACAGTGAGCGCGGTGACCGAGTCCCGCGAACGAGCCATCAGCTCTTGCGGGGGAATATTTCAGGACGAGGGTGATTTAGGGCGAACGGACCCGGTAGAATCGCTGGGAGTTGTTCGGCGCTTCGTAGTCGGTGAATTGGAATGTGCCCGGAAGTATTTCGGTGGCCGGCCCCAGCTCTGCCCAATTGCTCAGAGGCAAATCCAAGTCCGTCGAACCCAGCATGGTGAAGGGCGCGCCGATGATGTTCGAAAAGGACAATTGAAACGCCCCGTTGCTGAGTAGGGTTGGCCCGGTCAGATGCGGCGGGGTCCCGAAAAGGCTTCCGCTGCTCGAGGCGAAAATTGTATCCGAGGCATAGCCCGCTGTTATTGCATGACTGCCGCTGTTAAAACCCGAGTTGGTAACGACAGCGTTTCCGTTCGTGTTGAGGGCAACCTGCGCGAGGAAGGTCGAGCCATCCCAAAATGACACCATTCCGGTGGGCGTGACACCGCCAGCCGGGCTTGAGGCCACCGTCGCTGTGAAGATCGCTCCGGAGCCGGACGCGGGTGCAGAGCCCAGCGTCGTGATGGTGGCGTGAGCGTGTACTTTCTGGACGAGCGTCGCGCTGCCAGGTTGAAATGTCGCGTCTCCGCTGTAGCTGACCGTTATGAAATGAGTTCCGAGATAGTTGCTGCCAGCACTCAGCGATGAAGTGTTGACCGTAGCCATCCCGTTCGTGAGAGGCACGGCCGCGGCAAGCGTGTTCGTGACGGCAGTCAAACCCTGATACGTTCTATCCCGAAAAGTCACTGTACCGCTGGGCGCCGGGCCAACGGCATCGATGTTCGTGACGACGGCGGTGAAGGTCACCGGCTGCCCTGCAACCACGCTTCGGAGATCCGGCGCTGATGAATAAACGGCGATTGCCACGTTGGTGAGGTTGCCCAGCGCGAAGAGCGTTCCGCCGTTTAACGTGTAAACGGTTCCGTCAGGGCCGATGATGGTCGGCACGTAGGGTTGACCGATGCCGGGGCCGAAGTTGAAAGCCTCGGTCAGCGAATTGACCGTCAGGTCCCAGCGATAGAGATGGCCGTCTTCGCAAGGGGCAAAGATGCTTTTGGTGGCAGGGTTCACGGCGGCCGTGTTGATGCACCACTCCCGCACCGCGTACGGATGATTTGTGCCGAGTTCCTCGCTGTCCGGCGTACAGCCGATGACGGTCAGCACTTCCCGCATTTCCACCAGGCGCCCCGCCGTTGCATGTGGATCAATCTGCGTAGCGTTCGGGTCGAGCAAGGCGATCCTGTTTATTCCATCCCCGTCACCGCCGGCATAGTTGTTGTATTTGCTGAAAAGCAGGTACGGGGATGTGCCCGTGTAGCCGGGGATCATGGTCGCCGGCACGATCGCCGGGGTGTAATCCCAACCGAAACCTGATGGCGGCTTCTGCGTCTGAAGGTCCGCAGTGAAATGCAACAGGAATCCACGCGAACCGTTGTTCGGATTGGCATAGACCCCGAAGTAAACGTCGCCATCCGGACCGATCATGGGCGAGCTGGTCGCGTCGTCCGGAACACCGGCGAAATTATTGTTGCGCGGGTCTCGTAGCAAAGCCTTGTGCTTTGTTGCCAGCGTGCTGCTGTCAAGCCCGAGCAGGTAACAGTAATAAGCATTCGTGCCCTTCACCGCCACGTACAACGTCGTACCATCGTTGCTAAGCGCCGGAGCGGAGTTGTGGGAATCACGACTGATCCGCGTGTCATCGGCCGCCGCTCCAGCGAGCACGTACGTGGCATTGCCGGCTGGATCGATGCGGGCGAAACCGCCGTTCGTGGTGTTGAGGGGACCAGGCGCGGTTTGTTGAACACGAAACCCGAAGAAGACAACACCGTTTGAATTGACCGTGAGCGCCGTGTTGATGAAAACCGTGTTGTTGAAAGCGCTGGCGTTCGAGCCATACGCCGCCAGATTGGTGTAGAAGCATTGACGTGCGGGAACTCCCGGCGTGTCGGAGTCCACGTCTTGGATGTAGTTCACAGTGCCGCCGGCGCCGGCATAGTAAAGCCCTGCGCCCGACGGAAGCGTAGCCAGGGCCGGTTGATACACCGGGATCCAATTGTGGGTTGGCAGAATGTAGTCGTTGGTCAAAGTGTATTTGAGTCTGCCGGTCGCACCCTCGAAGGCGCTTACTTGGAAGCCGGTGGCGGTCTTCACCGGGACCAGCACTGTATTCGCAGGGGTGATCAATGGCGCGCCGTAATGCGCGGCGGCGCCCGTATTGGTGAGATTTATCGTCGTACGCCAGCGCAGCGTATTCAGACGCTGCGCCGGGGCGCCATACAAGGCTGTGTGCTGGACGTTGCCCGCAAAACTGGCCGGCTGTGCGTTCGCACGCCATCCACCACTCAAAGCGAGCATTCCGAAAGCCGCGGCCACGGTCGCGAGCCGGGCCACTCCGCAATTGCGCGAATGGGAAAAATCAATTGGCCCGGGCACCTGATTGACAACAGTTAGGTGACTGGCGGCAAGGCGTGGAAAAAAGCCGATGGACTGGACTTGCATTTCGATGAGTACAACTCTACCAGGACATTATCTCAGTATTCTCATATCTCAAGCTGCAAAAGCCGTAATAAACCATTGTTCCGTCGCGGTGGGGTTTTCCTTTTCTGTTGGGCAGGCGGCAGCGCTCAATGAGTCGGTTTTCCAGATGCTCTTGCAAGCTCGATCTCGTATCCTCAGCCATGGTGATTCGGCTGATCTTCATCGTCGCGTTCCTCCTCGCGCCGCAACTCTCTGCCTTGGACCTCTACGTGGCGACTAACGGCGATGACGCGAATTCCGGCACGAAGGCGAAACCTTTCGGGACCCTGGAGCGCGCGCGCGACGAAGTTCGCGCACTCAGGCAGAACGCCCGGCTTCCCAAAAGCGGCGCCACCATCCGGCTCCGCAGCGGCGATTACGTCCGCACGAACGCTCTTGAACTCATCGCCGCCGACTCCGGCACGCAGGAATCGCCTGTGGTCTGGCAAGCTGCCAAAGGCGAATCGGTACGGCTCCTCGGCGGACGGCGGCTCACTGGGTTCAAGTCGGTAACTGATCCTACGATCCTGTCACGACTCGAAGAACGGGCGCGTGGTCACGTCGTCGAGATCAACCTCCGCGCGCTCGGCATTTCTGATTTTGGCGAGATGAAGTCGCGCGGCTTTGGCCGATCCGCTTTGGCGCATTGCGAACTGTTCTTCGATCATCGGCCAATGACACTCGCCCGCTGGCCGAATGAGGGTGAGTTCGCGAAGATCGCGGGGTATCCGCCTGCGTCGGACCGCAAGGATGAGCACGGCGGAAAGCTGGGCGAGTTGCCGGGCGGATTTCTCTACGCCAGCGACCGTCCGCGGCGCTGGCAAGACACAAGCGATCTGTGGGTTCACGGTTACTGGGCTTATGACTGGGCGAACTCCTACGAAAAGGTCGCATCGCTCGATGTCGAGCAACGCCTCGTCAAGACCGCGCCCCCACACGGCCATTACGGCTACCGCAAAGACCAGCGGCTTTATTTCCTCAACGTGCTCGAGGAACTCGATCAACCGGGCGAGTGGTTTCTCGATCGCAAAACCGGCGTGCTTTACTTCTGGCCGCCGGAAACGGTTGACGCCTCACCTCGTCACGAAATTCTTGTGTCCCTGCTTGGCCAACCCTTGTTGAAGTTCACCGACGTCTCGCACGTCACCTTTCGCGGCCTCACACTTGAAGCGACCCGCGGCAACGCGGTCGAGATTCGCGGCGGCACGAGCAACTGCATCGCCGGCTGCGTGATTCGCAACATTGGCAACTCTGGCGTGACGATCAGCGGCGGCAGCGGCCATGGCGTGGTGGGCTGCGAGATGGTTGATACCGGCGATGGCGGAGTCACTCTACACGGTGGCGACCGCAAGACACTCACGCCCGGCGGGCACTTCGTCGAGAACTGCCATTTCGCGCGCCAGGGCCGGTGGTCGAAATGTTACGTGCCGGCGGTGTTGATGGACGGCGTCGGCTTGCGCGCCTCGCACAATCTCATCCACGACCATCCGCACTGCGCCATTCTGTTCAACGGCAATGACCACCTGATCGAGTTCAACGAGATTCATCACATCGCGCTGGAAACCGGCGACGTGGGCGCCATCTACGCCGGGCGCGATTACACCTATCGCGGAAACCGCATCCGCTACAATTTCATTCACCACACCGGCGGCGTGGGGATGGGTTCGATGGGCGTTTACATGGACGACTGTGTGAGCGGCACGGAAGTGTTCGGGAACATCTTTTACAAAGTCCATTGGGCGATGTTCCTCGGCGGCGGACGCGACCATCGTGTCGAGAACAACATCTTCGTGGATTGCGACCCGGCGGTGCGCATGGATGGCCGCGGTCTCGACAA
>CAZNOE010000227.1:3152-8503 GCA_964574525.1 uncultured Bifidobacteriaceae bacterium | reverse complement strand
CTAGTGTCATCAGAAGCCGCACTTCATGCGGCGAAAGTGGGACCACCATGCTACGGTCGCCCTCCACCCCAAGCTCAAAACTCCAAGCCACTCGAATAAACTTATGAAAATGAAACCTGCATTTCTGGCTGCGCTTTTCAATCTGGCGCTATGCATCACGGCGTTCGCGCAAAACGGCACGTGGACCAATACGATCTCTGGGGTGAGGAGTGACATTAACAACTGGCTCAACGGGATCATCGCGGATGGCTCAGGCAGCACCGCCTTCTTTAACGCGATTGATGTGCCTTCAAACACCACGATCACGGTGACGATGGACACGACCAACCTCGTTTCCGTCACCAACGCGAATCTGTTGATTGGTGACACCGATACAACGACGAATAGCCCGCTGGGCAACTGGGTCTTCGCTGACGCCGGGTTGCCATTGACCCTCGACAGCACGACGACATCCAATTCGATCATTGCCGTTAATCTCGCCCAAGGCGCCGCCAACAACCTGACCGTAGGTTGGGCGACGGCGACGATCACGGCAAATCTGGCTGGGAGCAATACGCTGGTGAAAAGCGGCCCCAGCCATTTGATTCTGAATCCTACTCTGGCGAACGGGCACAGCGGAGGAATGGTCATCAGCAACGGGATGATCCAGTTGGGTATCGCAAATCAGGCTGGCACTGCCAACGGAGCTGCACCAGGCACAGGACCAATCATTTTCAGGGGCGGTTCGTTGCGATTGCAGAACGCTGCCATCTCGGGCAGCAACCCGGGCAATGGGGGTAATGGCATCGCGGCACTGTCGGTCCCGGTAATCGTGGAGACCGGTCAAACGGGGACGCTATATCTTCCGCCGCGCGCCTTTCCGGCGGTGAGTGGCCCGCTCTCGGGCGGTGGCACGTTGAATCTGATCGTGGATTTTGTGCGCGACAATCTGGGAGGCGATTGGTCCGCCTTCACCGGCAGGGTAAATGTTGCGTCCTCGACGCGGCAAAACGGGGATTTGCGGTTCACCGATCCGTTCAGCATACCCGGCCTGCCCAACGCGAGAATGTCATTCACGACCAACGGTGTTAACGCCAACACGGTCATTATGTACAACAACGGCACAGCCGGCGTCACCATCCCGATCGGCGAATTGTCTGCCACCGTTGCCAACATCGTGAACGTTATCGCCAACAACACCGGCGCCGGCGCGGGCAATTCTTTGCCGTTCACGCTCCGTGTTGGCGGGTTGAACACGGACGCTTCCTTCAGCGGCAACTTTGGCGCACCTGGCGCCGCCAACGGCGTCGGAATCATCAAGGAAGGCACTGGAACGTGGATACTCAACGGCGTGACTATCGAGAACAATGGCATGATGGTGGTTAGCAATGGCGTGTTGCAGATTGGCAGCGGAACGTCCGGCAAGCTTGGCCAGACTGCCATCGTCTCGAACTACGCCACTCTGGCCTTTGGCCGGTCGGACACGCTTGCGGTAACAAATGTGATTGATGGTCCAGGCACGCTGCTGCAACGCGGCGCGGGCAGTCTGATTCTGGTGCCTGTCGGCGGCGCCAATACTTACACGGGCAGGATCGTTGTGACCAACGGCCTGCTGGTCGCGATCCCTGAAGCCGCCTTGGGTCCGAATCCCGCTTCTTTTGTTGCAGATCAACTCACGCTCAATGGCGGGGGATTACGCTCCACGAACAACTCGAGTATCGCCGGCGCCAATCGGGGTATCACCTTGGGCAGCGCTGGCGGCAGGCTCAGCCCCGATACGAATACGACACTCACGGTCGCTTCGGTGATTGCCGGTGGCGGATCGTTGACGATCAACGGTGCGGGCACCGCCATGCTTACGGGCGCCAACACCTTCTCCGGAAAAACCATTCTCACCGCGGGCACTCTGGCGTTGAGCGCCGAGTCGTTCCTGGGTGCGGCTCCGGGCGCCGCGACGGCTGACCAGATTACCTTCAGCGGCGGCACTTTCCGCGCAACTGCCACGTTTGCCGTTGATGACGGCAATCGCGGTGTGACAATAAGTGCTTCCGGCGGCACGATCTCTCCGGATGCGGCGACGACTCTGACCGTTTCTGAACCGATCGTCGGTGCCGGCGCGCTGACGAAGAGCGGCGCAGGCACACTCACGCTCAATGGTGCGGACAGCCGCAGCGGGAGTACGCTGGTCAACCAGGGCGTACTCGCCATCGGGTCCAGCGGATCGCTTTCCAGCCCGCTGATTTCCGTCGCCGTCGGCGCGACGTTCGACGTCTCAGCTCTGGGCGGCGGCTTCTCTCTGGGCTCGGGTAAAACGCTGACGGGCAACGGCGCCATTGTGGGCACGCTCACTGCCGCCAGCGGTTCCACTCTCAGCGCGGGAACCAGCATCGGCGCTCTAAGCGTCTCTGGCAACCTCGTGTTGAATGGCGGCGCGACGAACCTCGTCGAGATTTCGGCGTCAACCAATGACGTGATCAACGTCAGCGGCAACTTGACGCTCAACGGCGTGAACACAATAAGATTGAGCATCCTCGCGCTGCTTCCTGCGGGACAATATCCGCTGATCAAATACGGCTCGCTGACTGGAGATGCGAACAACCTTGTGCTTCAAGGCTACCCCGTATCTCGCGTGAGCGCGTCTCTGGTCGTTAACGTGGCGAACAAGAGCATAGACCTCGTGCTCACCGGCAGTAACGGATCGGTGGAATGGATTGGTGGATCCGGTGGCAATGCGTGGGACGTAAATACCACCATCAACTGGTTGAACGGAGGCAGTCTGAGTGTGTTCTTCAACGATGACACCGTGGCCTTCACCGATATTGGCGCAACGTTTCCATTGGTGAACCTCGTCACTTCGATCATCCCAGGGCCCGTTACCGTGAACTCCTCAACGGATTACACCTTTAGAGGAATTGGCAAGATCACGGGCACGGCCAGCCTGACCAAATCCGGCCCGAACACGCTGAACGTTTTGACTGCGAATGATTATTCCGGAACAACGGTCATCAACGGCGGCACGGTGCGAGTGGGCAACGGCGCAGCCGCAGGTTCGCTCGGCACGGGAAACATCACCAACAACGCTTCCCTGGCGTACAATGTGCCCGGCAGCCAGACGGTGGCCAATACAATCAGCAGCACGGGCAGTTTGACGGTGCAAACAGGCACCCTGATCTTGACCGGGAACAACTCCTACGGCGCCTCAGTGATGAACGGCGGCAGCACGCTGCAAGTCGGCGCGAATGGCGGCACAGGCTCACTGGGAACGGGTGCGGTGACTGACAACGGCGCGCTGGTTTATCGGCGCACGGGCACGGTGACGAACCTAGGCTCAATCAGCGGCAGCGGCAGCTCGCGGTTCAAGCAGCAGGCACCGTGGTTCTGGCGGCGAACAACAGTTATATCGGACAGACCACCGTTGACACGGGCACACTTCAAGTGGGCGCGAGCGGCACCGCTGGTTCTCTGGGCACCGCCGGTTCCGTCACACTCACCAACGCCGGCAGGCTGGCCTTCAACCGCTCCGACAACCTCACGAATGCTGTAACCGTCCTCGGAACGAACGGCACGCTGGCGCAATTCGGCGCGGGCACATTGGTCATCACGAATGATGCGAACGATTACGGCCCGACGTTGATCACTGGGGGCAAACTCCAGCTTGGCGACGGCGCCAACGCGTCCGGCCAGCTTGGTCGCGGCACGATCACCCTCACCAGTCCTGGAACTTTAGTGATCAATCGCCCTGATGTTTACACCCTTACGAACCTCGTCGCCGGCAACGGCAGTCTCGTTCACGTCGGCCCCACGAATCTAAACATCACCACGATGGGCGGCGCCAACACTTACTCAGGCGGAACCATCATCAGCAACTCGACTGTGTTGCTGGTCGCCCCGGTCACGGCCCCGGTCTTGAACGGGGTCCAACAAGTGAACGGGAGCGGCTTGGGCACCGGTTCGGTCACCTTCCAAGGCAACTCCAGTTTGCAGTTCCATTGGGCAAACCAGACGGACCCGGATGGCAGCGGTGCGGGCACCTTTGCCAACCCCATCAACGTTCCGACGGGCCAGACCGCCACCGTCTGGTTGCCCGGCCGTGTCGAATTCAGCACTGCCGTGAGCGGGGCCGGCACAGTCAACCTCGGCGTGAACTATGTGCGTGGTAACATTTCTGGCAACTGGACCAATTTCACCGGCACGCTCAATGTCATACCCAACACGGTCAATCCGAACGCCGTTGCGCATGACTTCCGTGTATTCACTACGATCGGCTTCCCAAACACCAAGATGAACCTGGCGGACGGTGTCGCCATGTTTTGGCGCGGTGCGGCCAATACGATCGTTCCGATTGGCCAATTGTCGGGCGAACCCACGGCCTTCATCGGCGGTACGGGCGGAGCCGAAGGCGGCAACGCGGTGACTTGGCGCGTTGGTCGGCTGAACACCGATGCCACCTATGCAGGCACCAGTGGCGGCACGGTCGCGGTTGGTTTCATCAAGGAAGGCACAGGTCGCTGGACGCTCACCGGGGCCAACAATCACCTCGGCAACACCACGATCAGCAACGGCGTGCTGGCCCTTTCGACCAACGCCGCGGGTGTCAACAGCGACATCACAGTCAGCCCGCTTATCACGCTGGTTTCACCGGGCGTCTTGGACGTGAGGGAGCGAACCGACGCGACGTTCAGTGTCGGAAGCGGAACAGCGCAGACCCTTGTCGGCAACGGCAGCATCTCAGGCAACTTGTCGGTGGGCGCCGTGGGAACGCTCTCGCCCGGCTTGTCGATCGGCACATTGAGTGTGTCAGGTAATGCAACGAATACCGGCGGATACCTCGTCGAAGTCAATCGCACTGCCGCCCAGAACAGTGACCGGCTCGTTGCGCAAAACATTGACCTCAGCGGCGCAATCATCACGGTGACCAATATCGGCAGCGGACTGGCAAGCGGCGATACCTTCCAAATTGTGCAGGCCAACGGCGGCATCATTACCGGTGCTCCCGCTTCGGTTACCGGCGGCTTGCCTCCGGGGCCGGGAGGAGCCAGTTGGGACATCAGCAAGCTCACGGTTAACGGCACGATCCGGATTGTCTTGCCGCCGTCACCGGTGTTGACCAACTCAATCTCGGGCGGTGGCACGACACTCGATTTCGCTTGGGACCCTGCGTACCTCGGCTGGCGGCTCTATGCGCAGACGAACAGCCTCGCTGTGGGTATCCGCACCAACTGGGTCGCCGTGCCGGGCACTGAAGCCTTGACCACCATCACGGTGGGAATTGATCGGACAGTAGGCACTGTCTTCTACCGCTTGTCTTATCCATGAGGCGGACGGGAGCGGAAGGTAAGGTGCGCGTTGCGGGCTCCGACGGGTTCACGTTG
>CAZNOE010000227.1:0-3052 GCA_964574525.1 uncultured Bifidobacteriaceae bacterium | reverse complement strand
TGCGATCAACATCCATTATTGAGGGGCGGTTGCACTTCCCAATATCCTCGCCGCCAATGAACGTCTTCGTCACCGGCGGCGCGGGTTACATCGGCTCGATTTGTCCTGAGCGAACCCGAACAAGAGGGCGATATCTTGAACGCCGTCAAGGCGCGAGCCGGACGCGATAAAGGGAATGATCGCGGTTGGTGGCGGCCGGATCGGTGAAGGTGATCGTTCCATTGGTGACGATGAGCGTCGCGATGGCCGTCTAGTAATGGAGGTCCGATGAGATCTGGATTTCGTTGGTCATTCCCGGCAGCGTGTCGAGCGTGAATCGAAAACTCCCGTCCGGCAACCGCACTGGCACGACGAGGCGCAGAATGAGCGGCTTGATATGCAGGGTGATTTCGCCGAAGTCACCGTCGAAGCCGTCCACGGCAATCTGCAAGGTCTGGCCCGACGTCGCGTCAACGGTGACGGCGCTGGTGAGAATGCCATTGCCCGCGTGATTTGGTTCGCCCGCCTGCTTCGTGGTGTTGGTGTTGGCGCCGAAGAGGGTAAGATTCGTTCCCGCCACGTTGATGCGGCTGGCGAAAGCATCGTTGGTAGAGGCAAGAAGCAGGGATCCCGGCGACAGGAAAATTGCGGCCACTATGGCCATTGAGATGACAGTCCTGCCGCAGTTCATTTCGCAAATCCCGACCGGGGCCGACTCCTCACCGTAACAATTCGCAGTTCATGGTCCCGCGACAGCAATCGCGGCGGCCTTCGCCAACGTTGCCTGCGCCGTCGTGAGCGCCTGAACGGCGGCGGGGCTGGAACTGACGGCCAGCAGTTGCTCGATGAGCGTCCGGCGTTGCTGAATTTCTCCCGCCGAAGCAGCCGCGGGCAGCGGGAGACTGTGGAAATTCTGGTTTCCCATTGCGAGGTGGTAGGTCTTGAGGCCAGGCAGAGTTTGGGTGGCCGCATTCAAGCCGGGCGGCAGGCCGATCCCATACTGGTCGCCCGCCAGCCCGGAAGCGATCCTGCGCCACGCACTCTCAGGGATCTGGTTCAGCCGCGCCTGTTCGACCAATGCCGTGGCCGCATCCGAAGATTGCGTCGCCACCTGGGCCAGCATTTGCAGCGCCAGCGAGCGTGTTGATCCGGAGTCGCCTGCGATGCTTTGGGCCTCGTGGATCAGGACGGAAATCCCCTCGCCATTTTGCATTCCCGCCAGGGACAACGTGGCGTAGTAATTCCATCTTGACCGGAGTTGCTCCAGCGTTGCCGCCGTGGACGCGTCGCCGTAGTGCTGGAACACTTGGAACAGCGCCCCGACATCCCAGTCCGGCAACTGTCCCTTTTCCGACATGCCCAAAACCTCCTGGGCGGCGCTGAGAATTTCCTGCCGATACAGCCCGGGCGATTGTTGCTCCAGGTTGCGCGCCAACAGGCCGATTTCCGGCGGCAGCGTAGTCGTTTGGAGCGTTTGCAGCATCAAGTCGGTAGCCTCGGTCCCGCCAATCTGCTGCAGGGCACCAATGAAGGCGGCCCGCAGCGACGGCCGCCCCAGAAACGCGCCCCCGTTGATTGCGCCGAAATTAAGCTCCTGGTTCTGCGCCAGAAATTCGCGGATGGCCGGGACGGCTGCCGAGCCTTGTTGAACCAGCGTTGCGAGTTGTTGTTTCCATTGTTCGGCTTGTTCGCGCGTGATGGGACCGCGAGCGGGATCAAGGTTGCCCAAGCTCGCCACCAACTCGCGGATATCGGGAGCCACATTGGAACGTGCGATGGCGGTGGCATTGGCCGCCGAACGGGTGGCGGGTTGAACGAAAACTGGAAGTTGAGAAGTCGCGGCAAATTGCGAGGGCGAAACCTCTTGCGGTTCCGCAACTGAGATGGGTTGCTCCGTGGCGACGGCAGCTTCTGGCGGCGGCTCCGTATTTTCCTGCGGCAGCGCAGGTGAACGGCGCAAGACTTTGAATTGGTAAGCAATTCCCAACACCAGTGCGGCTGTCCCGAGAATGGTAAGCGCTCGCCAAGAGAAAAAACTTTTGTTCATCGCTTTATCACCGAACAACACGCGCCCGCCACAACCGTGGCGAGCGAACCGCTGAAGCACACGCCAGTTTTTTCATATGACGATCTCTAGCGCTCGGCAGCCGCTCGCAAAAGCGGCCGCCGGGTTGGAACCGTTCATGGGCTACTTTACCCAGATGTTGCCGCTCACAAGCGGCGATTCAACCGCTTTGAGGGTGGCCGCATCCAGTTTATTGACGAACCACACGCCGCCGCTCTTCTTGAGAACGTAGATACTGACGGAATCACTGGTCGTCGGGATTATTTGTGCTCCATCCGTAGCGCTGATTTGCAGGGTCGCGCCACCATCAATGCTCTTGATATTATTCGGTTCAGTGATGTCCTGGACCGTGCATTTGCTGGTGAAGACGGCTTTCCCTTTATCCGTCAACGCCAGGCTGGCAATCGCCGTGCTCGTGATCCTGTAGCAATGCGGAAAAGCGTAATCTGGCGAGACGCCATCCGGGTTCTTTGAGCTATGCACGAGAAGGTTGACTTTGCCCTGCGGATTGCTGCCGCTCTTGGTGTAGGTCACGTCGAAGTAAACTCTTGTGCCATCAGCCAGGCCGGGGAGACCCTTCAGGTAACCGCTGGATTCCGTGCCGTTATCAATCTTGCCTCCGCCGCAGATGGAAGCCTTGTCCGCCGGCTTGGCGATCGTCACCAGTTCGTCATAGTAAGGATTGTTGTTGGTATAATTGCCGCCGACAATGATGGCAATTTGCAGGCACTGGCTCGTCTCCTTTTGGCCGAGGTTCCACGTCACGATGGTGGTGGCCGTGCCGATATTGGTATTAGCCGGATCAATCAGGCCCACCCGCAAGTTCGACGCGCTGGGAACCACTGTGAAACTGCCGTCGCTATTGCGCAGGGCGAAAGTGACGCGGGCCGTGCGGATGTCCCCGGCGCATGCCTTCAGGCCCGCGCTCAACGCGATTTGCGCGCTCCCGTTCCCGTCCGTCACCACGTAGGTTTGACCGATGTACATTGGCTGGGCCGCGCCTGCCGG
>CAZNOE010000226.1:2561-8514 GCA_964574525.1 uncultured Bifidobacteriaceae bacterium | reverse complement strand
TGATAAACGAATCGGGCGCAACGTCAAGATTCCGTTCGCAGTTTCTTTTCGCTCCACAAACGCACAGCTTCAGGAGAATCTCCAACCGCTCCTTCGCATGATCACTGACTGGATGGTGCCTCTGTCTCCCATTCCTTCGCCTCGTCCGGATCAATCTGCTTCAGTGTATGCAATGCAACGGATCTCAGGTTCGGTTCCTCTCTTATGATCCTGACCAACACCGGAACTGCTGCTTCCGCCGTACGACCGTATTTGGCCAGCCTTGCAACGAAGTTCCAGCGGAAAGAATCATTTCCAGCCAGGTACGTTGTCTTGGGTGCTTGCAGAGCCTTGATATACGCGGGCAAGAGCGCGGGGGAGTCTGGAGATACCATGCTCAGGTACCTGGCTGACCTGACAAACAAATCTCCCGCAGGCATTGACTCCAGCTCTTTTTCAAAAACCGCCGCTGCGGCATTAGTCTGGCGGTCAATTCTCCAAACTGCCAAAGCTGCAATTGCACGGACATTCGCATCTGCATCGTTTAAGGCAACGGTCAAACCGGGTATGGCAGCTTTGGCAGATGGCCCTATCCTTTCCAGCACCATCACTGCCATACGCCGCATCGCCGGATCGTTTGCCTGCAAATATGGAACAACCACGGGAACTGCGTTTGTGCTTCCTGGCGTGACAAGTCGGAGAACGACTCCCATGACACTCCCCTGCGCTTGATCGCTTTTGTTCTTATCCGCCAAATGTCGTAGCAACTCTGGAAAAGCAGTCTCCTTAACTATGGGAGTTTCGACAAAAACCGTGAATGCCGCACTTCTCGTTATCCACGCAGGCACCGGCGGGGACAAACGCGCTCGCAGCAAAGCCGGAAGCTTTGGATACACCCACTGCCAAAACTTGTCCCAAGGTGTGTCAACCTTCTCAATGGCATGAATGAGCACTGGTGTCGCCCTATCTCCCATCTTGCGGAAGGCTATCAATGCGGCATCGCGATTGGTGGAAGCTAGCTGTCCCAGCCATTGCTGGGCAGTCCTGCCTTGATAGACAGGTATGGCCGCGTGAGCGGGTCTCCAGCGTAACAACCACAGCGCCATGCCGGTTGCCAGGACACTGAAAAGAATTGTTCCAGCGACCCACCGCCGACGCGCTGAATGTGATCGGTTCTGGTCCATCTCCATCAGCAAACAAAAGGAGACGACACCCGCAGAATCACCTTCGACCTGCCGCTCGTCTCATCAATCTCGATCACCACGCCATGAAGCAACACGCGCTCTTTTGCCACCTCAAACCGCTGCGGCATGTTAGTGACGAAGCGCTTGATGACAGGCTCGATTTCGCGGCCCAGAACGCTTTCGTGCGGGCCGGTAAAGCCGGCGTCGCTCAAATATGCAGTGCCGCCGGGGAAAATCTGCTCGTCCGCGGTCTGGACGTGAGTGTGCGTGCCCACGACCGCGCTCACCTGTCCGTCCAGCATTCGGGCGAAGGCGATTTTTTCCGAGGTCGCCTCGGCGTGAAAATCCACGAAGATAACTTTGGTCTGCTGGCGCAACCGTTCGACTTCCGGCGGCACAACGAGGAACGGGTTTTCCAACGTGGGCATGAACGTGCGGCCTTGCGCGTTGAGGACGGCGATAGTGACCGGATTGCGGATTGCGGATTGCGGATTGCGGAATTCAAACACACCGCTCCCCTGCCCCGGCGTGCCGGCGGGATAATTCAGCGGACGCAGAAACCGCTTTTCGTTTGCGAGCAGTTCCATGACTTCCTTCTGATCCCACAAATGATCGCCGCTGGTGATGACATCCACGCCGGCGGAAAAAATTTCTTCAGCGGTCTTGGGCGTAATGCCCGATCCGCCCGCGGAGTTTTCTCCATTGGCGATGACGAAATCGAGTTGGTGTTGCTCGCGCAGCTTGGGCAGGAGTTCCTTGACGGCGCGCCGTCCCGGTTGCCCCACGATGTCGCCGATGAAGAGCAGTTTCACGCGGCCAAACTAAGAGAGACGTGGCGCGATGTCAGCCACAGATTGAACACCGTTGAAAGGCGGAAAAACCCTCACCCCTGCCCTCTCCCATCCGATGGGAGAGGGAGAATCGTTCGCCGGTTTCGTGGCATACCAGGGCGCAGCATTCGCCGAACAACTGTTGGCAAACCACGAAGCGTCCGGTTGCTGTTCCCTCTCCCATCGGATGGGAGAGGGTCAGGGTGAGGGCAATTCTTTTCCCCGTCCTTTTCTGTTTGCCTTTATGGCCCGGTTCGATTGTCTTTGACGCATGAAAACTTCCCAAAGACTTGCGGTTGCCATCCTCGTGCTCGCTCAGTCCTCATTCGTCGCCCTTCATTCCGCCCACGCGCAATCGCCGGGCGCCGCGATGGCGGAGGCGGCCAACAATTTTCTGGCGGCGCTGACGACCGAACAACAGGCCAAGGCCGTGTTCGAGTTGAAAAGCGACGAGCGCGTCAACTGGCATTTCATTCCCAAGCCGCGGAACGGACTTCCATTCGCGGAAATGACTTCCCCGCAGCGGCATCTCGCGCACGCGTTGCTGGCCACGACGTTGAGCCATCGCGGCTACTTCAAAGCCGCCACGATCATGAGCCTGGAGCAAGTCCTCTTCGAACTGGAAAACAAAGCGCCGCACCGAAACGCGGAACTGTATTACTTCAGCGTTTTTGGAAAGCCCGGCCAGGATGTCTGGGGTTGGCGCGCCGAAGGGCATCACCTATCGCTCAATTTTACTGTGCGCGGCGACACCGTGCTGGCCACGCCCTCTTTCATGGGGTCGAACCCGGCGGAAGTCCAGGTGGGCCCGCGCAAGGGGCTGCGCATTCTGGCGAAAGAGGATGACCTCGGGCGCGAACTCGTCAAATCGTTCGATGACGCGCAACGCAAACTCGCCGTCATTACCAACACTGCACCCAGTGACATCATCACGAGCAACGCGCGCAAAGCAAAGCGGCTCGAACCGGCGGGTCTGCCCGTCGCGCAAATGAAGGAGCCGCAACGAAAATTGCTTCGCTCGTTGGTTGATGAATATGTGGCCCGCAATCGTGCCGAAGTCGCAAAGGCTGACTGGGCCAAGATCGAGAAAGCCGGCTGGGACAAAACAACGTTTGCCTGGGCCGGCGCACTCGAACGCGGTCAGGGACATTACTATCGCGTGCAAGGCCCGACGTTCCTGCTGGAATACGACAACACGCAAAACAACGCGAACCACATCCACGCCGTGTGGCGCGATTTTGAAAATGATTTCGGCGACGATCTGCTGCGCAAGCATTACGAGGAAACGCCGCATCCGAAATAGGCGCGCGACTGGGTCACAGAATTCGCTTGCGGCGCGAAAAGCCGAAGATGCTACTGCTGATGCTGCGCCGCCAGCTGTGCGCCGGGCGCAGATTCCGTTCGACAGAGAAGCTCTCCCGGAACCGAGTCGCAACCGTGAAAAAGATAGGCTGCAAAACGCGCCATCCAAAATGTTAACCAGTGCCGCATTACATTTCTCAGCTTCCCACCTCGCTCTTCGCTAACCCAGTCGAGTATTCTTTCATAGACTGCGGCAACGGATGGCAGTTCAGCATTCGCAGTCGCGCGCTGTCACACCCACGACTTCAGGGTCGAGAGCAGGATACCAGGGACCACGGGAAGGATCAGTCAGTCCAGCCAAATCAAATGGTTTGATTGCCATCCGGATCTGTTCGTCGAGTTCATCTGTGGCATTCGATGACAACGATTGCGTGGCCGCTTCGCAGATTTGGCGCAGGTTACCGGAGAAGCTGGGATCGCGGCAGAGCAGGAACGCATCAGCGAGACCGGCTTGACCGGAGCGTCGGGCGGTTTCGGAGAAATGCGCGGCGGCGAAATAAAGCAGGCTCAACTGCTTGAACAGGTCGAACCGATCCATCGTGGCATACAGAGCTCCTACCAGGCTCGCGGTAGTTTCCAATTCGAGCGCGGTCAATTGCGCGTAGCCTTCGAGTTCAGCCACAAAAGAAATTCGTTGCCAATGATCGCAAAGCAACCGTCCGATGCGAGTGACGCCGAAGAGGGTCAAAGGAAATCCGGTGGACAGAAGCGGATCAATGACTCCCGCCGCGGATGGCAGCATCACCCAGCGCGAGCCGCTGATCACGGCGCTTTGAAATGCCAGGCGCGGCTGGTAAATGAATGGCATTGTGGCCTTGGAAGGTGCAAAGATTTCGCCCAGCGAGGGCAGTCGTCCCAGCAACCTGCGCCACGCCGGCTCTCCAGAACTGAAATCGAGTGCGTTCGCAACAGCATCCGTGGCCGCAACGCCGGCACTTGTGATGCCGTTGTTAAACTTGAGAACCCAAACCCAACCGCCTGGAAAGACATGATGCACTGCGGCCTGTTCCGGTGGATACGGAGGAGTTTGCCCGGCGGAATGAAAGGCCTCGGGCAGCGGACCAACTCCCGTGAAGTGCGAGAACAATGCCTGGGTCGGAGGGAGCAAGGGGAATTGTTTCTCCGGCAGGCCGAGTGAGCGATGCAGGAATCCGCGCGGGCCGGTGGCATCAATCACAAACTCAGCCGAGAATTGCACCGGTTGGCCAGTCCTGACTCCCGCCAGGAGGATGCAGTTTTTTTCCTCGGACACATTGGAGAGTTCGACTTCATCCAAATACGTCACCCCCAATCCTTGCGCTTGTTCGACAAGATACTGATCGAAGTCCGGACGATACCAATGGGTGTCGGCGATGGTTTCGTTCGCACTGGCGCCAACCATCAGCTGCCGGCGGAGATGAGGGTCGGGTTGAAACGCGTGGCCAAATTCATGATGATAAAAGGTGAAGCCCCGCTTTAGTCCGCAGCCGATATGCGGGAGCTGCTCCTGCCATGGTCCCCATTTACAAAGCGGCCGAACGAATGGGAGATCGTAATCGTCGGCGAGTTCTTCGAGGAGCAGATTCGCGAGGGGCGTGGAGGATTCCCCGATTACAAAACGAGGGTGACAGCCACGCTCGATCAGCGCCGTGGAAAAGCCAAGCCGATGAGCAATCATCGCCGTGAGCGAGCCGGCAAATCCGGAACCGACGACCACAATTTGGAAATGCCGCCTGCTCATTTTCCGCCGCAAACCGGGCACTCAATTCTCGTCTGTAGTTGCTGGGTCAGATTAACGAGGTGCAGGCGTTGTCGCCGCTTCTCCAGGCAGGACGGGCATTGCGAGAACTGTTCCAAATCCCAGGTGTCGGCAAAGACTCTTCCGCGGTGAAGGTTTAATGCCTGTTCCTGGGCATCTTCCAACGTTGAGACTCGCGGGGGAACGAACCCGCCTGATTCCAGCAGCGCGTCCATTGCGCCATTGCCGCTGCGTGTCGGGATGAGCGAAACCACGGCAGCGCCGCAGGTGAAAGCAAAGTCCGCCGATTTCACTGCCCATCCAATTCCGTCCTCCTCGTTTAAGAAAGGAGGGTTCACCAGGATGAAGGCGCGCACGGCGATTTCTGAGGCTCTCAAAAACTCAGCGGCGTTTGAAAAGTCGGAAAGGGTGAATTTCTTGTTCAATCGCGGGAACACATCCGGATGAACTGTCTCAAGACCCATCGCGACTTCGAGCGAACCTGGGAGCAAATCACGGAGCCGCAAGGCCTTTTCACCGACCAATCGCGGATGCGATTCTACAATCACGTGTTCGGCGAATGCGACGCGCTGAGCGATGGCTGGATAATCCGCGTGCGGGATCGCCGCGGCGTCAAAGAAACTGCCGCTATTGTAGAGCTTCACCTGCTCGGGCCAAACCTCCAGGTGTGACACGGCAAAGTCTATCTGGCTCGGGATTGCTCCGGGAGGAACCGCGGACGTAAGCGTGTTTTTCCAGAGATCGCACATCAGACAGCGCCAGGGACACTCTTTGTTGGTGAGCAGAATAGTGGCCGTAGGGACAATTCTGCCTGAGGCGGCTCGCTCCGCTTCGAGGAAAAAAGCGTGAGGTTTGAAAGG
>CAZNOE010000226.1:0-2461 GCA_964574525.1 uncultured Bifidobacteriaceae bacterium | reverse complement strand
GGGCTGAAGCCGTGGAACCCGTAATGTCGGGCCGGGGCGTAGGTGCGAAGGTAGCTGCGACTCAATCCGCCGCTGTAGGTCAAGGAGTGCTTTATGCGACCAACGCCCCATCCTTCTTGGTAAAGCATCAGGTTGTTTACGACACTACGAATGGTCAACTCCGGGTTTTCTTCGATGGGATAGTCCTTGAGGTTTTCGTCGCCACCGTCGCCGTCCACGAGGTATTTCCAGTCGGGGTAGCGGGCGCGCACGCTGCGGCACAGCGCCAAGCCCATGGTCGCGCATTCCACATCGAGCGGTTTATAGTCCTCCAGGACGCGCAGAGTGTCGAGGACATTGACCGAATTCAGATCGGCTTCGATTGGTTCGAGGAAGAGAGCAAGACCAAGACGCTCAAGAAACTCACGGGCTTGGGCGAAATCAGGGCCTTGGCCGAGGTTCAAGGTGAATGCTTTGAGCCGGCTGGGGCTGATCCCAAGCTTGCGCATGACATGGTAAGTCACGAGAAGGACAGAGCCGCTATCAATGCCGCCGGAAAAGGCCACCCCAATCGGTTCGTTGCCAGGAACGTGTTGCAGCCACTTTGCGATTTCATCAGCCAGAGCGCTGATATAGCAGCGGCCGATTTCGTCCAAATCCTCCGAGCCAGCATTGCGTTGTGGGGTAAAGAAACGTGTGTAGGACGGATCGGGATCCGGGCAACCGATGAGTTGCAGTTCCACAACGTAATGCGCCGGAACCATCCGGGTATAACTGGGATGAAACTGGTCGCCCAAGCCTTCGGATTTGAGCTGGTTGTGAATAGTATCAATGCGGTCAGCCACAATGAGCGCGGGGCCTTCGGCACGTTTGGCAAGAAAGTACCGCATGGGCCGGTCGAGCGAGCGAGCCATCCGCACGGTCTTCCCATCACGGGCGAGCAGGGCGAATGAGCCGTCAATTGTGCGGACGGCTTCGGGCTGTCCGGAAAGCACACGGTGGCGTGCTTCTTCCAGGCTCACGTTGTGAATTTGATTGAGTGACGGATCGAGCAGATCAACAACACGCTCGACATAATGGTCTGCGTTGGTTTGGTGCATAAGCGAAATCTTCTTACGGTGTTTCGGGCAACGTCCAAATTTGACTGGAGGATTGCGCCCGTGCAAGACAACTTCCGCTCACTTTGTCTTGCCCTTGTAAAACGTGCTGTGCTTGGTGTGTTGCGACCACTTCGCATCAGAGCAACGCACGCGGAAGAACCGGTTGCGAACCTCCGCACGGTCTAGTGTCCTGATTCGCTGGCAGGATTGCGCCGTAGATTGGCTTCGTATAAAAGGTCTCCATGCCGAGCCGGGAAAAACTCGCCGAATTCACCGCCTGGTGTGCCAAACACGTCACGGGTGACGAAAAGGGCGACGCCCAGCTTTTCCTCGACCGCCTCTTCCAAGCCTTCGGCCACGCCGGGTTAAAGGAAGCCGGGGCAACGCTGGAATTCCGTGTCACCAAAGCTGCGGAGGCTGGCGGGGCCACGTCGTTTGCCGACCTTGTCTGGAAACCCGTCGTGCTCATCGAAATGAAAAAGCGCGGCGAGAAGCTCGAAAAGCATCGCGCGCAAGCAGAACGCTACTGGACACACCTCGCTCCCAACCGCCCGCGCTACGTTGTCCTCTGCAACTTCGACGAATTCCGCGTTTATGATTTCGACACCGACCCCGACCAGCCCAAGGACACGGTCGCGCTGAAAGATTTGCCGGAACGCTGGGGGCCGCTCGCGTTTCTCGCGCCCGGTTCACCGAAGCCGAGCTTCGACAACGACCGCGAAATTGTCACCCGGCAGGCCGCCGATTGTCTCGCCGACTGTTTTCGCAAACTCGTCAGGCGCGGCGTGCCGCAACCGATGGCGCAGCGTTTTACCCTGCAAATGCTCGTGGCCCTCTTCGCCGAAGACATTGATTTGCTGCCCAAGTATTTTGTCACGCAAGTTCTGGAAGATTGCAGCACGCCCGCGAGCGCATACGACCTGATAGGCGGCTTGTTTGAAGCCATGAACACCAACCCGCCGATTGCCGGCGGCCGTTTCAAAGGCGTCAATTTTTTCAACGGCGGACTCTTTGCCCAGCCCGCGCGTTTGGAAATCCAGGACATCGAACTTGTCTTGCTCCGCAAAGCAGCGGGCTTTAACTGGTCAAAAGTTCAGCCCGAAGTTTTCGGCACCCTCTTTCAACACTCGATGGGCGACGATGAGAAAGGACTCAGAGAACGTCACGCGTTCGGCGCGCACTTCACGCACCCGTCCGACATCAAGAAAATTGTCGGCCCGACCATCGTCGAGCCGTGGCGCGAACAGATCGAAGGCGCGCGGACCCTCAAGCGGCTGCGCGAACTCCTGCACCGCCTCCACCAGTTCCGCGTGCTCGATCCCGCGTGCGGCTGCGGCAACTTCCTCTACCTCGCCTACCGCGAACTCAAGCGGCTCGAAGCC
>CAZNOE010000225.1:0-8545 GCA_964574525.1 uncultured Bifidobacteriaceae bacterium | reverse complement strand
AGCTGAATTCCATTTTCTTGGTCATCATCGGCACGGTCTCGACCTTTTCGGTGGAGCTGAAGCGCACGTCGGAGGATTTGCCGGTGCGGATGCTGCGGAGCGTGGCCTGCACGAACGCGCGGAGGTTGCCCGGCGTGCGGTGTTGCACGTCCAGCACCACGCTGATGTCGCCGTTGTAATCAATCGCCATGCCGCGGCGGAGGTCGTTTGCTGATGCCATAAATAAAACAGTCTTTCGTCTTAACTCGTCCTGTTGCTGTCATTTCCCTGAAACAGGGAGCGTGGAAGTTAGTCGAGCGTGCGGCGAAAGCAAGCCTTCATTTGGCGCTCCGCAGGCCGAATGCGGCCCGTTCCGGTAACATTTATCCCTGAGTCAACACGGCAAGACCGGCGTGCCTCAGCGTGGGTGGAGTTCGAGGATCACGCTGCTGATTGTTCCGTTGAAGGCAAACGGGCCGGCATATTCGCCGACGTTTCCGGCGAGGTCGCGGCCCACCTGCAAGCCGTCCACGGGTTGGTTCGGCAGCAACCCGGCAACTTTGCCGTCGGCCAGCGCCCTTCCCTCTGCGCTCAGCTTGACGGTTCCGTCGGCAGCGAGCGACGCGGAGATTTGCTTCGCCGTGGCCAATGCGACATCAGCACTGGCCAATCCGCTGCGAATGCCGGCCCGGTTCACCACAAAATGCAACCGGCCCTTCTCGAAGAACAAGACCCAACCCATTTTCGAGCCGCCGTGAGCCACGAGCACCCCTGCATCACCCGGTTTGGCGATATTCACCACTACCTTAAAACCTCGGTTCGCGATGTCGGGGGCCTGTGCGTCGCGCAAATCAGCATCGGGCCCAAGCTCAAAGTGCGTTACGTTTGACACAGTTCGTTCCGTCGCTGCCTTCTTCGCTTTCTTCCCTCCGCTGTTGTTGGCTCCGCCGGGCCACGGCTTGACGTTCGCGCGCGTGGCCCAGGCGTCCCACTTGGCAGCGAGCGCCTTCGCTTTGTCGGGCTGCGTCACAGCGAGATCGTGTCGTTCGGTGCGATCCGTCTTCAGGTTGTAAAGTTCCCACCGGCCTTCGTAGCCGAGCCGGACGAGCTTCCAATCTCCTTCGCGCACGGCGGCGTTGCCTTCGTGTTCCCAGTAGAGCGCGTCGTCGCGTTGAATTGGTTTGTTGTCAAAGGCGGGCACGAGACTGCGGCCCTCCATGGGCTGAATCGGCTTGCCTTTGAACTCGGCCGGGTATTTCGCGCCGCTGACGTCCACACAAGTTGCCATGAGGTCCACGAGGTGTCCCGGTTGCTGACGAAGCTGGCCGGCATCCTTGATGCGCGCTGGCCAATGCGCGATGAGCGGCGTGGAGATGCCGCCCTCGTGGTTGAAATGCTTGTAGCGGCGGAGCGGCGTGTTCTCGAGCGTCGCCCATGACTGGCCGCAGTACACGGTCGAGTCCGCCGAGCCCGGCGGGCCGCTGCCTTCCAGCCGGCCGTTCGGACCGCTCTCCGCGTTGCCGCCGTTGTCGCTGAGAAAAAGGATGAGCGTGCTGTCGAACGCACCGCGTTGCTTGAGCGCGTCCACGAGCCGGCCCACGCTGCGGTCCATGTGTTCGACGCAAGCCGCGTAAATCGCCATGATGTGATCGAAGCGGTCCTGTTCCTCGGGCGTGAGTTGCTCCCAGGCCTTGACTTCCTCCGCGCGCGGCGACATCGGCCAGGCCTTGTCCACGATGCCGAGCTGGATCTGTTTCGCGTGGCGCTGTTCGCGGAGCTTATCCCAGCCGATTCTGTATTTGCCGCGGAACTTCGCGATGTCCTCCGGCGGCGCTTGCAACGGGAAGTGCGGCGCGTTGTGGGCGAGATAAAGAAAAAATGGTTTCTTCGCGGCAAGCGCCTCGTCAATGAACTTGATGCCGTTGTCGGTCCACGCATCGGTGGAATACCAGCCGACGGGCGGTGGATTCTGCGCGGTGTAGAGCACGGCGTCGTCACTGATGACCTTGCGGCTTTGAAATGGCCGGAAGTAGAAACCGCCAGACTCCGAGCCGTAAAAGCGTTCGAAGCCCCGCTGGCGCGGCCACTTGTCCGGCGGCGTGCCGACGTGCCATTTGCCCGTCATCGCAGTGAAGTAACCCGCGCCACGCAGCACTTCGGCGATGGTCACGCAGCGGTCATTGAGAAATCCACGATAGCCGGGCAGCCCTCCGTCTTCAACCATGTGGCCGACTCCCGCTTGATGCGAATACAAGCCCGTGAGCAGTGCTGCGCGCGTCGGACAACAGCGGCCCGTGTTGTAAAATTGGGTGAAACGCAACCCGCCCGCGGCGAGCCGGTCCAGATTCGGCGTGGGAATCTCGCTGCCAAAACAGCCGATGTCCGAGAAGCCCATGTCATCCACGAGAATGATGATGATGTTCGGTTTCGTGGGCGCGCTGGACGTGAGCTTGGGTGCATCCGCGGCGCGGGCGATGGCAAGAAGCGCGAACGCAGCGAGGATCGTCAGAATCAACAGGCGTCGTTTCATAGTGCGAGAATACTCGCTGGCTTTCAGAGAGCACAAGCTTCCGGCGACGGCATCAATCTTACTCGCTGCGTGATGGGAATTTTATTTCTTCAGTTGGCGTGTTCTGCTTAGCTCGCAGACAATGCACTGCCCGATGAATTGCGCCGCGCTCCCGCTGAGCTCCCGGCAATGGTGTGTGTCCCTGCTCGGTGCCGGGCTGCTTCTGAATTGGTCCGCGTGCGCTCTCGAACCGTGGGCGGACCAACAACTCCCGGTCAAAGATGGCTTGGAAATCTGGCTCAGCGCCGGGCAGGAAAATCGCGCCCGCACTTTCGCCAACGCCCGTCCTGCGATTCCGGAAGGCGGACCACTGGACACGTGGCATGATGGGTCGGGCCATAAGCGCCACGTGCGTCAGCCAGTGGATTCACTTCGTCCGCGTTTGTTCCAGTTTCCCAGCCCCGGCGTCCGCTTTGACGGGAAAGATGATTTTCTGTCAGCGGCGGGGATGGAGCGTGGTTTCACGAACGCATCAGTTTTTATTCGCGCGGCTCCCCGGAGCAACGCCGGCGGGTTCCGCGCGTTCCTTGCGTTCAATCAAGCCGGAGTGAACGATTTTCAAAGCGGACTTAACGTTGATTTCTCATTCAATCCCAGCCGCGAGGTTGACCAAGTGAACGTCGAGGGCAGTGGTTTCAGTGGCGCCAAGGACTTGCTGAACATCGCTGCGCCTTTCGGCACGATGCACACTTACACCATCACATTGCGCCAGGGCGAGAAGGGGGCCCAGCTCTGGTTCGATGGCCTCCCACAGGATTCGCGTGCGCGCGCAGGCGGCACGATGGCTTTCGAGGAATTCACCGTCGGCGCGAGGTGTTACTCGCTCAACGCCAGTCCGCCGTACGCGCAGGGCTGGTTCGACGGCGACATCGCCGAGGTGCTGATTTACAGCCGCGTGTTGAGTGAGGCGGACCGCGTTCAAGTCGAGAAATACCTTGCCGCGAAAAATACGCCGCAGAACTTCGCCGGGAAGAAATCCATCCCCCTCGAAACGGTGTCCAACGTGCCGCCCGTGCAGATGTTCGTGCCTGGTTTCACTGTTCGCGAACTGCCCGTGACGTTGAACAACATCAACGACATCAAGTATCGGGCAGACGGCAAACTGGTCGCACTCGGCTATGATGGCCGTGTCTGGTTGCTCACGGACACAGACGGCGACGGTCTCGAAGAGAAGGCGAGCGTATCCTGGGATAAATCACCGCTGCTCGCGCCTATCGGCATGGCCCTCACGCCACCCGGCTATGCAAAAGGAGATGGCGTGTTCGCGGTGGCGAAAGGAAAGTTGGTGCTGCTCGTGGATACGAATCGCGACGACGCGGCCGATGAAGAAATCATCGTGGCGCAAAACTGGCAGCCAATGGATTTCAATCATGGTGTGGACGCGCTCGGCGTGGCGGTGGACAAGAATGGCAGCGTTTACTTCGGCATCGGCACAGCCAGTTACATCAGCGGGTATCGAATTGATCCGACCAACGGAAAATCCCTCTACGATCTCAAAAGTGAACGGGGCACGATTCAGAAAGTCTCGCCTGACTTCAGCCGGCGGGAAACCGTCTGCACGGGCATTCGCTTCCCCGTCGCGCTCGCCTTCAATGCGGCGGGCGATTTATTTTGCACGGACCAGGAAGGCGCGACCTGGCTGCCCAACGGGAATCCGCTCGATGAACTTCTGCACATCGAGCCGGGCCGACATTACGGTTTCCCTCCGCGCCACCCGAAACATCTTCCGAACGTGATTGATGAACCCAGCGTATTCGATTACGCCCCGCAACATCAATCCACCTGCGGCTTGAATTTCAACGAGCCGGTTTCTTCCGGCGGTCCGACGTTCGGTCCCGCGTGGTGGCGCGGCGACGCGCTGGTAAGCGGTTACTCGCGCGGAAAACTGTGGCGCACCAAGCTGGTAAAAACTTCGGCCGGTTACGTGGCGCAGAACCAATTGATCGCGTGTCTCAACCAACTCACCGCCGATGCGTGCGTCTCACCGCAAGGCGACTTGGTGGTGGCGGTTCACAGCGGGCAGCCCGATTGGGGCACTGGTCCGAAAGGCGAGGGCAAACTCTACAAAATCTCTTATACCGACAAAACCGCGCCACAACCGGTATTGATCTGGCCGGGCAGTGAGAGCGAGACGTGCATCGAATTCGACCGGCCCATTGATCCCACCCAACTCAAGGACCTCGCAAAATCGGTGGTCGTCACCGAAAGCCGATACGCGGCGGCCGGCGACCGTTTTGAATCGCTCCGACCGGGTTATCAGACCGTGCAGAATCAACTGTCTCAACCACGCTATGAGTTGGAGATATTCTCGGTCGTGCTGGCGGCGGACGGTCGCACGCTGGTAATCCGCACGGTCCCGCGCTCACGGGCGGTGAGTTACGCCGTGACGCTCCCGCGAATTCCTGCCGGCGCCAAGCCAGATGCTCGCACGACCCATTCTCTGCCACAGCACGAGGCGATTGATCTCGCGCACGGTCTCACCGGAGTAGAGGCCGCTTGGAAATCAACTGATGGAAAAGAATCCTGGAGTGGCTGGCTGCCTCACTTGGACCCGATGGTGAGCCGCACATTCACCGCCGAAAGCGAAACACACGATCAGCTTTGGCTGCGCTTGAAAAAGCCCGGACAACTTTCCCTGCGGGCACAACTGGACCTGTGGCAAATGTTACGCGCCGCGACGCAACCGGGATCGAAGCTGGATTTCGAGTATCCGCCCGAAACGGTCACGCTGGTTTTGAAATCATCCAGCCAGCTGGATGTGAAGATGCCAGCGACCGTCGAACGTTTGAATGATCGCGAGATGCGCCTCGTGGTCACACCGCAAAAGGACAAGTGGGTCGGACTCGAAGCGATAGTGACGACAACACCAGACCGCGAGCCTACCCTCGAAGTCAGTTGGTTCACCGCGGAGGATTCCCGACCTCGCGCGTTACCGTTGCGCCGCACCTTGCTGCCGTGGGCCAGACCGCTGGAGGAGGGTGCCACGGTGGAGCCAGAGCGCCTCATTCCTGAAATCGCCGGCGGCAACTGGCTGCGCGGCAGGGATATTTTCTTCGGCGATCAGGCGAGTTGCTACAAATGCCACACTGTGGGCGGACGTGGCGGCAAGATCGGCCCTGATTTGTCGAACCTTGTTCATCGCGATTACGCCTCCGTGTTCAAGGACATCACGCAGCCCAGTGCCGCCATCAACCCCGATCACATTGCTTACAACATCGAGTTGAAAGACGGCGAATCGGTCAGCGGCGTGCCCGCGGGCGGCGAAGGTGACGAGTTGCTGCTGGCGGATGCAACGGGCCGCCTTACCGCCTTCTCGCGCAAACGGATCGCGGCCATGAAACCTTCCGCGGTGTCGTTGATGCCCGAGGTATTGCTGACCGCGCTTACGTCGGCTCAGTCGAAGGATTTGTTGACGTTCCTGCTCATGCCGCCTCCGCTCGAACCGGCCCTCCTGGAAATTCCGGGCGAGCCGCCACTCCGCAGTCGCGCTGAGGTCGAGGCTCTGCTGAATCGGACCGGACGATCTAACTCCGCTCCGTCAAGAGTTGAAAAAACGCTTACCATCGTTCTTTGTGCCGGCCCGAAAGACCACGGCCCAAGCGAGCATGATTATCCGCTGTGGCAAAAGCGCTGGGCCAAACTGTTGGGAATGGCCGAACAGGTGACGATCCAAACCGCTGACCGTTGGCCCAGTCCAACCCAGTTGACCAAGGGGGACGTGATCGTGTTCTACTCAAATAATCCCGACTGGAACGAAAAGCGCGCCGCGGAGGCGGACGCATTTTTGCAGCGCGGCGGCGGTTTGGTTTTCATTCACTACGCGGTGGATGGCCATGCGCACTGCGATGAACTAGCCGCACGCATTGGCCTCGCTTGGCGTGGAGGCCAATCGAAATTCCGGCACGGCCCGCTGGACTTGAGCTTCCAGCCCCATCCCGTAACGGAGGGTTTCGAACGCGCGCATTTCGTGGACGAGAGTTATTGGAACCTGATTGGCAGCGAGGCGCACATTCAATTGCTCGCCAGCGGAGTTGAAGAAGGCAAACCGCAGCCGCTGCTGTGGGTCCGCGAGCAGCAAGGCAAAGGTCGCGTGTTCGTTTCGATCCCCGGCCACTACACGTGGACCTTCGATGATCCCCTTTTCCGCCTGTTGATCCTGCGGGGTATTGCCTGGACAGCGCATGAGCCGGTGGATCGCTTCAACGATCTCTGCACCACCGGTGCGCGCGTGAAGGATTGAAACCGGGTAGTGGCGCAAGCCTCCTGGCTTGCGATAGTCCAGCCGACCCTCCGGGTTGGCGACTCCGCTTAAGCGATTTTGGTTTCCTGGTCGGGGCCAATCTGGTTACCTCATCGCCTCATGGAAAACGAAATGACTCGCAGGAGTTTTCTGAATACGACTTTCCGCAGCGGCGCGGCCTTGGCGGGCGCGGCCTTTCTGAATCCGCCAGGCGCACACGCGGTCGAGCCGATCAAGCGTTCCGGCAAGCCGCGGCTTCCGCTCAGTCTCGCGGCCTATTCCTTCCGTCAGTTTTTCACCCACAAAGACCCGGCCAAACAAATCACGCTCGATGATTTCGTGGACTACTGCGCCGACCACGGCTGCGCCGGCGCGGAATTGACGAGCTACTATTTCCCAAAGGGATTCGGCGAGGATTATCTCATCCAGCTCAAGCGGCACGCGTTTCTGCGCGGCATTGAAATCAGCGGCTCGGCCGTCGGCAACAATTTCGCCCTGCCCAAGGGACCGCAACGCGACGAGCAAATCGCGCTGGTCAAAAAGTGGGTGGATCATTGCGCCGTGCTCGGCGCGCCGCACATCCGCGTCTTCGCCGGGCCAACGCAGGACAAGGACATTTCCGCCGCGAAGAAACTTTGCATCGAAGCGCTCGAAGAATGCGGCGACTATGCGGGCAAGCACGGTGTTTTCCTCGGCCTCGAAAACCACGGCGGCATCGTCGCCGAACCGGCGGACATTTTGGAAATCATCCAGGCCGTCAAAAGTCCGTGGGTCGGCATCAATCTCGATACCGGAAATTTCCATACCGATGATCCCTACGCCGACCTCGCGAAGTGTGCACCATACGCAGTGAACGTGCAGGTCAAAGTGGAAATCATGCGCCGCGGTCAGGCGAAGGAGAAGGCCGACCTCGCGCGCGTCACAAAGATTCTGCGCGACGCCAACTACCAGGGCTACGTTGCCCTCGAATACGAAGCACCCGAAGACCCATGGCAAGCCGTGCCGCAGTGGTTGGAAAAAATGAAAGCGGCGCTCTCCTCCTAGCTGGCGGGAGCTTGCCTGACCTGCGGAGGTTTTTGTAATTCCCTTCACCTTGGCTGGGTGAATTGGGTTGGGGGCGGTGGGTTTCCTCGCGTTGTGGGGCGGTTGTGGCGGCGAGGAGCGGCAGGTGTTAGCCTAAACGGTGGTAAACGCCTCAGTCCTGCCGAAGTATAGGCTTGCATTGATGAAACGCTCTACGGTAATAGAATGCCGAATCCAGAATATTGAGTGTGGCCGCTTGCGGCTTGGAGCCGGATTGCCCACCCAGCGACGCATCCAGAAAAAAGAAAGACGATTGAATATGAAATCCCTTGTTTCATTCCTCCCGGTTCGTTCCCTCGTTGCCGCCTATGCGCTCGGAGCCACTTTTCAGCCGGCTCTGGCGGCTGACAAGCAACCGCCCACCATCGTCGTGGCAAAGACCGAAGCGCAAGGAATCGGTTACTGGCAGCCCGCAATGGGCGATGGACTGGCGCAGATGATGATCACCGAGTTGAACAAGCTGGATAACATGAAAGTCCTCGAATCAGTCGCGTTGGATGACTTGCGCACGGAGCGAAAGCTGGGCGAGACCGGCGAAGTGGCGGCTGACGAGGCGGTCAAGAAGGGCCAGTGGAAGGGTGCGGATTACACTTTCAAGAGCGTCGTAACCCGATTCGGCTCGAAGGAATCCAACTATGGCGGCGGGGTTGGCGGCATCCCGGTGGCGCGCAGTT
>CAZNOE010000224.1:0-8547 GCA_964574525.1 uncultured Bifidobacteriaceae bacterium | reverse complement strand
GGAACACCTGACGGGCTACGGCTTTCGGGACGCGTTTGATCAGCGCACTTACTGGTGGGACAGCGAGGCGGAGGGTGTCAGATACGGCGCCGACGCAACAGCAGTCCCAGCGGCAGGACGCCCAGGCTCAGGAGAGCGAACGTGGAGGGTTCGGGAACGATAGTGATGTTCCCGAAAGACGCGATCCCGGAGTTGAAGGGATCCGCGCTGGCATTTACAATCTGGAAATAGCCACCGAGAGTGCTGCCATTGATGATGCCCCGTTCGAGATTGGTGAACGGCAGGACCGGGCTGTTCACGCCATTGGCTGAGTAGATGATCGAATTGGTGCCGTTGTTCGAAAAGTATCTCATGCCCAGAGTGATTGTTTCGCCTGAATCGTACGTGGCCGGAAATGCGTAGAAGGGTAAAGGCCCGCCGAAGGCGACGATCTCATGGCCATCCGTGTTGACAATGAACTGGCCATCGCCGCCTAGTGTGTTGAGCAGAAAGCCGGCTTCCTTGCGCGGGGAAATCGAACTGGCTGTCAACGTCAAGGTCATGGAAACCTGGAAGAAGTTAGTATTCTGGAATTGATAGGCGGTGGTTCCCCCGTTGTTGGAGAACCGCCAGACATGCCGGTTGGCGAAGCCGCTTGGCGCGCTGACGCCAAGATCTGAGAACCGAATGAGAGAGGGATAGTTGTTGCTGACGGTGAGCGCGGAACCGGGAACATCATTGAATTCACGCAGAGACAGGCGCGCCGAATTGATCGTACTTACCTGAGCATAGGCTCCGTTGGCGGCCACGAGGACGATCAGTGTCGCATAGCATCCGCAGCGTTGTAGAAATGTCATAGTTGACTCCGGTTGATTGTTGGCGATCGGTTCGCTATGTCTGGCACAATGGCGCGCCCCGTGACGATGTCAAGCCCCAAATTTTCCAAAATGTCGCGGGCAGTTCCAGCGAATCAACGGCCATGCCGCAGCAATCTGGACCCTGGTGCGGAAACGCGACACCGCACAGATCATGTTCGGCCAGCAATACGAGACGTGCCGGCGTCCTTTCAGCGAAGTGACGCTACCGTTGCGACTCAATAGGCATTTGGCTTGGAAAGACGACAATCGTCGAGCAAGTGTTTTGCTTTCTTGAAGCCGACCGCCTCAATGAGCCTCAACTTTTTACCATCCGCGTTATTCGCAGGTGGGAATAACCTTGGGAATCTTTACTTGCGTCGAGCATTTCCAACTTTTTCGCCTGTTTCACTCAGTGAATATCGTTGTCGTAACTTTTTGAAGATTTTCCTTGAGTGCTACAACCTATGGTAGCAAGATGACGCCTGTTCCCCCACTAATGGGGGGACACGGATTTTTAGGAAATCCGCTCTTTTTCGAGGAAACCGAGGCTTTTGGAGCATGCGAGAGTCGGTTTTCTTTTCCGGATTGGGTAAACAGTCAGAAAAACTTTCGGTTGAGTGAGGAACATCATGATTGACACACGTGAAGAAACTTTGGCTTCGGCGACCACGCAAACCCGCCGGAAGACGGCGACCGTGACGGCGACCCGCACCGGCAAAAGCACCACCGGCCCGGCGACGAGGTCCTTGCCGATAACACGCGTCTTCAGCGACGCGAAGATCAAGCCGTTCGACCAGATCGAATGGGACCGGCGCACGGCAGAAATCACCGACGATGCCGGCAAGGTGATTTTCAAACAGGAAAATGTCGAGGTGCCCAAGGCGTGGTCGGTGCTGGCCACGAAGGTCGTCGTGTCGAAATATTTTTACGGGGAACAACACACGTCCGAGCGCGAGACCTCGGTGCGCCAGCTCATCCATCGTATCAGCCGCACCATCGCAGATTGGGGGATCCAGGACGGCTATTTCAGCAAGGCGGATGGCGAGGTTTTTTACGACGAACTGACGTGGCTGTGCTTGAATCAATACGGAGCCTTCAATTCGCCGGTGTGGTTCAACGTCGGGCTGCATCACCAATACGGCGTCGGCAACAAATCCGGCAAGGGCAACTGGTATTACAATCGCAAGACCCGCGAAGCCGAGCGCGCCTCCACGCAATACGAATATCCGCAATGCAGTGCGTGCTTCATCCAGTCCGTCGAAGACAACATGGAAAGCATCATGCGCCTGGCACACAGCGAAGCCATGTTGTTCAAGTTCGGGTCCGGCACGGGCACGGACTTGTCGCCAATTCGTTCGAGCCGCGAAAAACTCAGCGGTGGCGGACGGCCCAGCGGGCCGATGTCGTTTCTAAAGGTTTACGACCAGGTCGCCAACGTGGTGAAGAGCGGCGGCAAAACCCGCCGCGCGGCCAAGATGAACACCTTGCGTGACTGGCACGGGGACATCGAGGAATTCATTGACGCCAAGCAGAAAGAAGAGCGCAAGGCGTGGGCGTTGATTGAGCAAGGCTACGACGGTTCGTATAACGGCGACGCCTACGGCAGCGTGATGTATCAGAACGAAAACCTTTCCGTCCGCGCCAGCGACGAATTCATGCAGGCCAGCATCACGGGCAAGGAATGGTGGACGCGCTTCGTCACCTCCGGCAAGCCGCTCGAAAGGAAGGACGCCGCGAAGCTGCTTCACAAAATCGCAGAAGGCACATGGACTTGCGGCGACCCCGGCATGCAGTACGACGGCGCGATTGAGAAATGGCACACCTGCAAGGGCACCGAGCCGATTCATTCGACCAACCCGTGCAGCGAATACGTCTTCATCAACGGCACAGCCTGCAATCTCGCGTCGCTCAACCTCATGAAATTCAAGCGTGAGGACAGCACGTTCGACATCCAGCGGTTCAAGGCGGCCGTGCGGGTTTTCATCACTGCGCAGGAAATCCTCGTGGACAATGCCTGCTACCCCACGAAGGACATCGCCGAGAATTCGCATATCTTCCGCACGCTCGGCCTCGGCTACGCCAACCTCGGCTCGCTGATCATGAGCTACGGTTTGCCCTACGACTCCGACGAAGGCCGCGCCTTGGCCGGCGCCATTACCGCCATCATGACCGGACACGCCTACGAGCAAAGCGCGGAAATCGCGGCCAACATCGGCGCGTTCCCCGGCTACCTTGATGCGCGCTGTGCACACGTAGCCCAGCCCGCAAAGAAAGACAATGTCGCCTCCATGCTTAACGTCATTCGACTGCATCGCGACGAAGTTGAAAATATTCATCCCAGCGACGAGTTCGGTTATCTGAAAGAAGAAGCGCGACGTTGCTGGGACCGCGCGTTGTCCCGTGGCGAAGAAGTCGGTTACCGCAACGCACAAGTGACCGTTCTCGCCCCCACCGGTACGATCGCGTTTCTGATGGACTGCGACACCACCGGCATCGAACCCGACATTGCGCTCGTCAAATACAAACTGCTGGCGGGCGGCGGCATGTTGAAAATCGTGAATCGCGGCGTGCCCGATGCGCTTCGTCGTCTTGGCTATGGTGAAGAGGAAAACACGCACGTCATCGCCCACATCGAGAAGTTCGACACGATTGAAGATGTCGAGGAGGGCGGTGTCACCGTCCGCAGCGGCCTCAAGCCGGAGCACCTGCCCGTGTTCGATTGTGCGTTCAAAGCATACCGCGGCAAGCGCAGCATCCACTATCTCGCGCACCTCAAGATGATGGCCGCCGCACAACCGTTCATCAGCGGCGCAATTTCCAAGACGGTCAACATGCCCAACGAATGCACGGTTGAAGAGATCCGCGACACCTACGTTCAGGCCTGGAAAATGGGCCTCAAGTGCGTGGCCATTTACCGCGACGGCTCGAAGCGTTCGCAACCTCTCAACACGAAAAAGACCAGCGAGGGTTCGGGCAGCGCCGGCATGACGGACCCGGCGCCGCTCGAAGCCCGCATCAAGGAACTGGAAATCGAGTTGTCCCGCCTGCGTATTGAATCGGGCAAACCGCTCCGACGGCGTTTGACTGACACACGCACCGCCGTCACTCACAAGTTCGACATCGCCGGGCACGAAGGTTATCTGACCGTCGGCCTGTTCGAGGACGGCCAGCCCGGCGAATTGTTCATCACGATGGCCAAGGAAGGCTCGACGATTGGCGGATTGATGGACAGCCTAGGGACGTTGACGAGTCTCGCGTTGCAATACGGCGTGCCGCTGGAGGCGCTCGTGCGCAAGTTCGCCCACCAGCGTTTCGAGCCGAGCGGCTTCACCAAGAATCCGGAGATTCGCAACGCTTCATCCATCATTGATTACGTGTTCCGCTGGATGGCCACGCAGTTCATTCGCGGCTATCGCGAAACCGCCAGCGCGGGACGCAATCAACCGGAACTCGCGATTCCCGGCCTGATCGAAGAACTAAAAAAAAAGATAAACCGCCCAGTGCCGGAACTGCCGATCTCGGATGATACGGACGTGCTCGAAATTGAAGCACCGCGCGATGGTAGCGGCAACGGCAACGGCCAGCATGACGGCGTACCCGCCACCCGGACAGTGAAAACGTTGAGCGATTCCGTGGCACATTTTCAACAAGACGCGCCCACCTGCCCCAACTGCGGCCACGTCGCGGTGCGCAACGGCGCGTGTTACAAATGTCTCAATTGCGGCGAAAGTCTGGGCTGCTCATAAGAAGCTAGACAAGGCGAGCGCCCGCTGCGGGTAACTGGAACTTCCATAGTCTGTTTGCGGAAAATGTCGCGACGACCGGCTTCACTGGCTTATTGGCTTGCCAGCCGGTTGTTTTTGAATGTAAATTGTCGCGTGCTACCACGCTCTCAGGGAAACAGAGCCAAGTCTGCCGACCCTGAAAAGCCTGTCCAAGCAACTGCGCGTATGACAACGATGAACATCCAGAAAGGTGTGGCTTCGAGAAATGGAGTGAGCCGCCAACACCTGCCCAAAGGTTTCACCCTGATCGAGCTTCTTGTGGTAATCGCCATCATCGCCATTTTGGCGGCGATGCTCCTGCCGGCTTTGGCCAAAGCAAAGGACAAAGCCGTCCGCGCTCAATGCCAGAACAACGTCAAGCAGTTGATTCTGGCGGTTCACATGTACGCCACTGACTCGCGCGAGTTTCTGCCGGAGCCGAATTGGAATCAGCCCTGGGTGGTGCGGGGGTGGCTTTACGACGCGGCCCCCGGGACGGTGCCGAATTTGCAGGTGTTGCCTTATAGCGCCAATCCGCAGCTTGCGTATCAGACCGGCCTGCTCTGGGATTACATCAAGAACCACCAAATTTACCGCTGCCCCATGGACAACAAGACCAACCAGATCGTCTTGCGCACGCAAAAGATGGCGAGCTATTTGATGAACGGCGCGGTTTGCGGTTTCGGCGGCATTTCCCCCCGCTCGTACAAAGCCAATCAGTTCAAACAGGATGCCATCATCATGTGGCAGGCACTGGAGTCCAACCCGGGGGATTTCAATGACGGCTCAAGCAGCCCGGACGAAGGTATCACCAAGCTCCACTCGATTGGCACGACGGTCGGCGTGGTGGACGGTCATATTGAATACTTGAAGACCGCAAAGTTCTACGCGGAGGTCGCGCAGACCTTCAAGAACCGGCTATGGTGCAACCCGGGATCGCCCAACGGCCGGTAGGCGAACGACAAATGGATATGAGAGTGCAGTTTTCCGCGCTGGCGATTTTGTGTGCGGCTCTAGCCTTCTTCACCGGATGCAGCCGCAAAACCGACGCCACTGGCGAGTTGGACAAAGCCGCCAAAGCGTTGGCACAAGTGGATGTGGCCCCACCGACCGCAACTCAAGAAGCGCCACCGGCGGCGGCGGCTTCCAGCCAGCAATCCCCGAGTCAACAAATGAACCAAGCCATGACTTTGTACAAGAGCGGCGATTACCCGAATGCCATGGCACATCTGCAAACGCTTCGCCAACGGAGCGCCTTGTCTCCTCAGCAAAACATGGCGGTTCAGGATGCCATGGCCGCGGTAATGACCGACATCTATACCCGCGCCTCCAAAGGCGACGCCCGCGCGCAACAGGCCGTCAAGGAATACGAACAGTCGAAAAACGTGCGGACCAAGTGACCGCAGATGTGAGCCTATTAGTCGGAACAATTCCTGTAAAAGCGGTTTCGCTCGACGCCAGCCGTTACTTTCCATTGCGTGCTTCCGGCTCAGAGCGGAGTGCGGACGTTTTGTACCACGGCTTTTAGCAACTCAACGGCTTTGTGCTCGTTCTGGTCGAGTTTTCGCGGAAATCCGAGCGACTGCAGAACGCAGGTAGGTCGGTGCTCCTCGCGCTTCTCGCTTGTCACCCCAAAACATCCAGTCAGTCCAGCCGCTTCACGCGGATGTTTTTGTAACGAATGGTGCTCTTGGGATCGTGGCCCTGAAGCGCGAATGTGCCCTCGTTCAGTTTGCGCGTATATTCTTTTCCGGCCTGCGAGCCCGCTGGCTCGACATATTCCAATACCTTTTTGCCATCCACCAGCACCGTTACCTTGTTTCCCGTTACGATGATTTCCTGCGTCCACCATTTGTTGTCCTGGGCAATGGTCAGCCCCGTATTGGCGATGTCATAAAGGCTGCCGGTTTTTTTCCAATCGCTGTGCGTATTGTTAACCTGACATTCGATTCCGGCCTTCGGCCAGCTTTTCGCCTGATACTTCGTGTGAAAATAAATCCCGCCGTTCGAGTTCGTGTCCGTCATCACGTCCACCTTGAGATGGAAATTCTTGAACGGTTTTTCATCGCCGACGTAAAACAAATGGCACGTCTTGCCGTTGGCGACAAACACGCCGTCCACGACCTTCCAGGTTTCCTGATTTTCTTCGGACATTTTCCAGCCGTTGAACGTTTTTCCGTCCATGAGCGGCGTGAAACCCGTCTCCGTTTCGGCGGCGGGCAGAGGAAAGGCGCTGACCACGGTCAGTGTGAGAGCCGCTAAAAGAATTCGTTTCATATTTTTATCCTGGGAAGGAAGTTTGCTTTTCATGCGGCAAAAGTATGACGGCTGGACGCATCCGCCAAGCGAAAAGGCGACAAGGAAAAATGCGAAGGGGGGACAGCAGCGAAAAAAGCGGCCTCCGTTTCCGAAGACGGAACTGGACCGAATGGTTGAGGAACGGACCGCAACAACATCTTCGGAAGGACGAGTTACACAAGTCCCTGACTCCTTTCGTGAAGATGGGGACTCCTGTAACTCGTCCCTCCGGTCAATCGGAGCGGCAGCGGTTTCATGGGGCGGATGCAGCATCTACCGCGTAAACAGCCCCCCGACGGCAAATCCGACAAAGCATTTTGCGATACTTGTGGGCGAGAAATAGCTTTGAGCGCCAGCGGCGCGAAATCTCTGTAGCTCCGTAGGAGCGGCATTGGTCCGGAATATGTCGCTCCTACGGAGCTTGTGATGTTTGATGATGTGGTTCTACAAAGATGCCGCGCCTACGGCGCTGATCGATCTGTCATACTTTCCCAGAGTTCAAAATTTCCAGTGGACGAAACCCTTTTCTGAACGGATCCATCGGCACGCCCATAAACCCGCGTCCAGTTTCCATCCGGGGTTCTCCGGGGAATTCTTTCCCGAAAGATCAGCTTCTGTGGCAGCGTGTCATTCACCTGCCCGACGTTCATGAATTCAAACATGGCGAGCTCATTTCCGCTTTGCGAAAAAACTACCGAGCCATTCGCATTTGTTTTCACAGAAAGTTCGGAAACAAATCGGTCAAAATTCGTCGCCATAAAGCCATTGTAATCACGGGGACGCACCCTCATTCCAAGAACCAGTTGTTTCATGTCATCCAAAATATTCTGGTCAAGCTTTTCGAACTCAAATCGCTCAACCTTAGATTGAGATTCTGCCAAAGCGAGGCGGAGCTGAGCCGTTTCTTCCTCCGCTGATCGGGTATGAGTTGGGTTCTGGCGAAGCATGGCAACTTCTCCACGCAACCTGAGCAATTCAGCGGTGTTGCTGTTCAGACGCGCATTGTCTTCGCGCAACGCAGCGAGTTGTCGTGTGGTGTCCTCGCGCTCGCGAGCAGTTTGCTCCATCTGCGTGGTCAAGGGCGCTTGCTGTTGCTGGAGCACTTGGTTTTGTTCGTGCAGTCTTGAATTTTGCCGCGCTTCGTAGATTCCCGTGCCGACGGCAGCGGCGAGCGTCGCGGCAATCAAAGTTTTTTGCAGCGTGGTCATGGCGATGGTCTTGGTGGCGGTGGCGGCGGCAGTGTTGGCGAGAGTTGTTCCAGCAAGCGCAGTGGCCGAAAGCGTGGCGGCAAGACCGACGGGCGCGACTTGCACCGCGTTGGCCGAAAGAATCGTGGAGAGCGCGACAGCGGAAGTCGTGAGACCCCATTGAGACAGAATCTCGCGGAGTTTGTCGAGTGCGCGCGAAACGCGTTTTTGCGCGGTGTCATCGCTCACGCCGAGCGCCAGACCCACGGATCGCAAATCCTGGTTTTTGAAGAAGCGCAGGACCACTGCGTCGTAGTCGGGTTCGGTCAATCCGGCCATGGCTTCATCCAGCACGGAACGCAGGCGTTCCCAGTCAGGTGCGTTGTCGGGCATCGAGTCGAGGTTTTCCATGGCCTGCCTTTCGCGGGAATGCCGGCGGAATTCATCACGCCGGAGGTTGAG
>CAZNOE010000223.1:0-8574 GCA_964574525.1 uncultured Bifidobacteriaceae bacterium | reverse complement strand
CGCGACGGAAAATTCCATGAAGCATGGAGCTACGGGAACGACTCGTTCGCGCAGCAGTGCTGTGTCCGCCGGAATCTCTCCCACGCCGACCATGTTGATCTGGAGCAAGCGCGGTTTCCTTTTGAGCGTGGCTTCCAACCGGGCGACGCGCTCGATGTAGTAGTAATTGCCGTAAGCCAGCAGGTTGAGTTGGAACTGGCGGCGGCCTAGTCTTGATCGTGCTTTCATAAAAGTTCTCCGGGTTTGGGTTGATGTTTTGTTGCATTGATATAGTGAGCTTCATTGGTTCAGGGATGAAAACTTCCGGCGGCAGTTGGTTCAACGCTCGCCCTCACCCCGGCCCTCTCCCCCAAGGAGAGGGAGAAATCATTCGCCGCCGCTTGGAATGTCGTGAGGCAGAATCAACGCAACGCGCCTCGCCCGACTTGACGCACGATTGCTGTCCCCTCTCCCGGGGGAGAGGGTCAGGGTGAGGGCGGACATAAAACCATTCCGCTCCGCGCCAAAAGTGCGGGCGGAGGCTTTCGCCTCTGCCCGCGTTGTTACTTCGCTTCACCTTCTTCAGTACTGCGTCCGGTGTGCCTTGCTTCAGCGGCACAAAGCCGCCGGGAACTTGCCGAAGCCTGCCACGGTCTGTAAGAATGGCCTTGATGAAATCAATGGCATTTGTTGCCGTCAGCCCATTGAGGTTGGCAATTGCAGTTGCCGCGCTGTTGAGTTTCTCCGGCGCGATTCGGGAGTTCTCGGCCGTCCACGCGGCCATTGACCCCACCTTGAGCCTTTCGATGACGAGAACGAATCAGAACATCGTCCTCAGTTGGTTCGGAGTGAACGCGGTGCCGTATCAACTCGAATCGAGCTCAAATTTGACCACATGGGCGAACGTTGGGCCGGCGATTACCGGAAGCAACACATCCAATTTTGTCACCAATTCCATTGCCGGCCAGAGCCACCGTTTTTATCGGGTTACCAGATTATTCCCCGCAGCGAATGGAACGGCGTCGTTCAATCCGGCCACGGGCCTCCTGACCATCGTCGGCGATGACTCCGACAACATCATCACCGTGGGTCTCAATGGCAGTCTCATCGTTGTCAACGGCGGCGCGACGCCCATTACCGGCGGCGTGCCTGCCGTCACCAACACAGTACTCATCCAGGTCCTCGGGCGCGGCGGGAATGATCAGATCACCATGGCCAGCGGTTTGCCGCCAGCGCACTTGTTCGGTGACACCGGCAACGACACGTTGATCGGTGGCTCGGCGGCTGAAGTTTTCGTGGGCGGTCCCGGCAACGACTTTGTGGACGGCAACCAGGGAAGCGACATCGCTTACCTCGGGGAAGGCGATGACACATTCCAATGGGACCCGGGTGACGGTAGCGACATCGTCGAAGGCCAATCCGGGAACGACACGTTGCTTTTCAACGGTTCGAACGCGAACGAAATCGTTGACCTGTCCGCCATCGGCTCGCGCTTTCGGTTCTTCCGCAACGTCGCCAGTGTCACCATGGACGTGGACGGCGTGGAGCGAGTTGATTTCCGCGCCTTGGGGGGAACGGACAACATCGTGGTGAACAACCTGACTGGCACGGCAGTTACCCAGGTAAACGTTGACCTCGCCGCCGTGGGCGGAGTCACGGGTGACGGGCAGGTGGACCTTGTAACGATCAACGGAACCGCAGGGCCAGACACCATTAATGTCGCGACGAACGCCGGCGCCTTGGAGGTAACCGGCCTGTCCGCACGAGTGCGCGTCCTCAACGCAGAGGCTACCAACGACATCGTCGTGGTAAACGGCCTTGGTGGCGATGTCGTCAACGTGAACGGCTCCGCGGCGCCCGACATCATGTCCCTCGTGCCTTCTCCTACTAATGGCTATGCGCGGGTGATCGTTGAGGGCTTCCCGGCCTCAGTGGACGTAACCAACGTATTGACGCTTTCAATAAACGGGCTCGGCGGAGCGGACACAATCGTTGGTTCCGGCAACATCGCCGCACTGGGGATACCAATCAGAATGGATGGTGGCGATGGCAACGACAACATCATTGGCAGCAACGCCAACGAGTTGCTCGTGGGCGGCCCGGGCAATGACTTCATTGATGGCAATCAGGGCAGCGACACCGTTTTGCTCGGCGAGGACAATGACACGTTTCAGTGGGATCCCGGCGACGGGAGCGACACGATTGAGGGTCAGGGTGGCAGTGACACGTTGGTTTTCAATGGTTCCGGCGCGAACGAGAATATTAATCTTTCTACCAGTGGCTCGCGTCTCCGTTTCTTTCGCGACGTCGGCAACGTCACGCTCGATGTGGACGGCGTGGAGCGAGTTGATTTTCAGGCCCTGGGCGGCGCGGACAACATTGTTGTGAACAGCCTGGCCGGCACGGTTGTGACCCAGGTGAACGTAAATCTCGCGAGCACTCTGGGCGGAGTCACAGGTGATGGGCAGGCTGATGCTGTGACTGTCAATGGAACGGCAGGATCGGACACATTTAACATCGCCAACAATGCCAGTGTGCTCGAAATAACCGGCCTGACTCCTCAAGTGCGAGTTCTTAACGCAGAGATCGCCAACGACCGGCTCGTCATAAACGGAGTCGGGGGCGACCTCGTGAATGTGAACGGTTCTGCCGCTGCCGACACGATGACCTTTCTTCCCTCGCCTGTAGTCGGTTACGTGCGGGCGACCTCGACAGGCTACACCGCACCGGTGGATGTAACCGGCGCACTGACACTTTCAATCAACGGACTGGGCGGCACGGACACCATCGCCGGTTCGGGCGATGTGGCAGGCTTGGCAATTCCCATTCAACTGGACGGTGGTGACGGCGACGACTTCATCAGCGGCAGCAATGCCGGCGAGTTGATCCTTGGCGGCATCGGCAATGACGTCATTGACGGCAACCAAGGTAATGACACCGCTCTGATGGGCGGCGGCGATGACACGTTCATTTGGGACCCGGGCGACGGGAGCGACGTCGTGGAAGGCCAGGGTGGCAACGACATACTGGTTTTCAATTCTTCAGGCGCCAACGAGATAGTGGATTTCTCCGCCATCGGATCGCGCTTCCGGCTCTTTCGCAACGTGGGTAGCGTCACCCTCGATGTGGATGGCGTGGAGCGCGTTGACTGGCAGGCTCTCGGAGGGGCGGACAATGTGACCGTTAACGACCTCACGGGCACGGTGGTCAAAACGGTGAACATTGATCTCGCTGGCGCGTTAGGAGGCAGCACCGGCGACGCACAAGTGGACGTGATTACCGTCAACGGCACGGCATCGCCGGACACAGTCAACCTAACCGCCAGTGCAGGGGCGGTAGATGTATCGGGCTTGGTTTCGTCTTTACACATCACGCATTCAGAGGTGGCCAATGATTCGCTAATCGTGAATGGGCTTGGCGGCACGGACACCTTCACGCTCGGTCCCGGAGTTACCGCTCTGATCGGGGTTATCCTTAACCAATGATAACGCGACGGCACTCCTTGCACGTGGACGGTGGCCTGCATTTATCGGTTGACCGGAATTGAAACTGGTCGGGAAGCCGGGATTGCACGCGGATTGTTCGCTGCACGGGCGAAGATGCTGCTGTTACACCCCGATCCTGAGATGGCCTGCCATCCATAGCTCTGAGCCTGAAAAAACGAGCCCTCCTTCGCCCGAGGCTACGAAGGGCATCCGCGCCGACGGGCGTGCCCTCGCCCGGATGCAAATCCGGGAAGCCCACCGCGAGTCGCACGCCGTCGAGTTTCGCGGCGGCATAGAGTTGGCGCACTGCTTCGCCTTCGATCCAGCTTTGGGCCGAGGCGAAAAGGTGCACCTGAGTTTCAGTCAAGGTGTTCATTGGTAAGTTGAGGGTTAAGGGTTGAGAGTTGAGAGTTGTGGCAAGTGGGGGCGGAAGTCCCTCAACACTCAACCATCAACTCTCAACCGGATTGGTCCCCCGAGGTTGGTATCGCGCCAACGTCTCAGCGGCTTCAGCGCTGCGCCAATCTGCCTCAGCTACTCGGGGGGTGCTTGCGCACGGCGAAGGTTGGTTGTCCCACGCGGTAACGCTCCGCGGTCTCTCGCTTATCAGGCGAGTGCTCTGCTTTTGAGCTAAGGGACAACGGGTTGCTCCGTTGATTGAGCTATGAGTCCGAAGAAAATTCCGTGCGAGACTTTACATCCCGGCCGCGTGGGTTAAATAGACCTCGATGAATCTCGGAAATCCCATCGTGCTTGCGATCCTCGGCATCCTCGCCGTGATTGGAGGCGTTTGGATCGTCCGTCATTTCTTTTCCGCTGAGGCGCGATGGGAACGGCGTCGCCGCCGCAGTAACACGCGAGTCTCTTCGACGGCGAAACGTCCGATGGTCAGATTCAATGTGCGCACGAAGAAAGAGCGGCGGAAATAGCTGACGGCTTGCGGCCATCGAATTCCTGAAATGGTGGGAAGTGCTGGTAACGCTCATTTTGAATTCAAATATCCGGATAGTTGAACGTCGGCTTGCTCATTCAGGCGCGTATGTCGCAGGAGCCTGAACTACAAATCATTTCTGATGTTGTAATTTGCTGCCGCCAGGATGTGCTGCATTATTCTGGCGGCGCGCATTGCGCCATTTGAACCATGAAAACGATAAAGAAAGACGAACTGTTCCAATCCTTGGGCGATTTCCTCAAGCTCAAAGGCGTCGAACTCAAGGACGGGGCCTATGCTCAACGTGTCCGCCAGGGTTGCGACTTGCTCACGGACGCCATCAACGGCACGCAGAAAACGGTGAAACGCACGAAGGTGAAAGTGGACGAGAAGCTGGACCAACTCCGCCAATCCATCCACGAAGCGACCGCGCCAAAGCCTTCTCCAACCGCGTCCGCTCCCAAGTCTGCATCGCCCCCCGCTGAAAAAGAAAAACGCAGGCCTTACAGGAAGCAATCGTCCGCCGCCAAAAAAGCGCGTCGAGAGTCGTGACCAACCGGGACTGATTCGTTGGGCCGGGCGCAATCCCGATGTCTGCATCCCTCGCCAGCATGCTTGCGGGAATGATGCGCTGTCAGGTTCACGGAATACCGTTGAGCCATGCATCAATGGCGTCCAAGCAGGCCTGGCGTTTCTTCTGCCAGGCGGAGAAAGATAACGGAAAGAGGCGCAGTCCGGCGCGGTGGAAGAGGCGGTATTTTTCCAGATCGAAAGCGTCGGCCAGATGGCCCGGATATCCCACAAGATCAATCCCAAGCGAGCGGCCGCCTTTCTCGACCAACATGTCAACTGGAAGCCCGGCCACCAGATAGCAAGGCCAGGTTTTGAAGCCGCGAGCCGACAAAGTTGCCTGAACTTCGCACAAGAAGGCGTCGGCGGAGACGCTGGCGGCGCTGGCGTTAGCGGGGTGGCCAATCGCTTCGAGGTAGCGCCGCAGCAGGCTTCGCGCGGGCAACTCCCCCGGTTTGACGGAACAGAAAACCACTTGCAGATTTCGCGCCCGCGTGATTGACACATTAAACACGTCGGGCCGGTCGAGATACCGCAGCGCGCCCGGATGCGCTTCGCCGTCCACAACAAACGACAGGAACATGATGTCGCGCTCCTCGCCTTGAAAGGAATGGGCTGTGCCGATGCGAAGCCGATGCTTCTCAATGGCCGCGAGGTCCAACCGTTTGGAAAGTCGTGCGAAGAGGTGGTCCACTTGTTCGCGGAAAGGTGACAGCACGCCGAGGCTGTGCGCGAGGTTCCGAGGCAGGTCCTTCTCGGAATCGATCCAACGGACCACTTCGGCGATCAGGGCTTCAGCTTCTTCTCTGTTTGGCCCGCCGCTTTCGCGTCGCCCGGCAACCAACCGAAGCTCCAGACTCGGAGCGGCGAGAGTGTCTGGACGCTGGGTCATGATCTTCAGCGCGCCCCGATAAAATTCCCGATTGCTGAAGTCAATGATCGCCGGGCGGCTGCGGAAATGTTCGTCGAGAAAAACGATTTGCTCTTGCGACGGGATGGACTCGTTTACCCAATCGAGGACGCTCTTCTCGCGGTAGTCACAGGCTTCAAGCTCCGCGTCGCTCATTTTCCACTTGCTGGCGAGCAGGCGTTGGCGTTCGCGCGAGAGGAAGGAGAGGTGGCGGAGTTGCCGCGGGTCGCCCGTGATGACGACGCGCCGGGCGCGGAAGAAAACCGGCAGGCAACTGGCCATGTCGCATTGCGTGGCTTCGTCCAGAATCGCCAGGTCGAACAAGGCCGGCTGGAGCGGGAGCAGCGTGCCGACGTCGGCCAACGGAGTCATCCAGACGGGGAACGTGCGCAGCAGCAACTCCAGGTTGACTTGAGCAAACCATTCTTCCTGCTTGCGGTTCGTGCGCGCCCGCAACGCCCTGGCCAGCTTGAGAAATTCACGCCGCTGCTGGTTCAACGCCTGTTGTCGCCGGAGTTGAACGGTGGCCTGAAGGAATTGCGCAATCGTCTGGTGATGTGTCTGGAGTTGGCGCTGATAACCGCCCATCAAATCCCAGTAACATCCCTGCTGCGCCAGTTGCCAGTCCGTGAGTTTCAGCCGACAACTGCGCAACAGGTGGGACAACAAACCCGGGAAGGCCGGGCCGACGGTGTCTTCGCCCCATTGAAGTTCCCATTCGGCGCGCCGCCGCAGGGCATTCTCCAGACGCTCCAAGGTCCGGCCTTGGGTGATCATCTCCCGCTGGAAGCGCCGGACAGTGTTTGGGTCGGCCGGCTTGTCGGAACTTCCGAGCCACTGCGCGAGCGAGTCCTTGAGTTCACGGGTGTAGCCGGCGCGGCCTCCGCGAAGAACCAGATGATCGTCGCCCAACAACGATTCGATCCTGCCGCTCAGCACGTCGAGCGCCTGGGCGGTCTTTGCGGCGATCAGCACGGACTGACCGCGCATCACGTGATCCAACGCTATCGTCGCCACCGTAAATGACTTGCCAGTGCCGGGCGGACCAATGATCAAGGTCAATGGCTGTGCGGTCGCGGCGCGAATCGCCTTTTGCTGCGCGGAACTCAACGAGGCCGGAACAGGCGTCCGGGCCGCCCGCCTCAGCCTGGCTGGCGGAGCGGTTTCGACTCCGGTCAACGCGCGAAGCGGCGCGGACCAGCTTCGCGCGGATGCGACGTGCGCCAGTTCCGTCAGCACACCGCGCGTGTCCGGCGAATTGGGCACGACCGCCATCGCGCACGCCGGCAGGCACTGAATCGCGCCGTTTGTGTCGGCCGGTCCACCGCCAGTCTTGTTTACGCGCAGGTTGGTCATCAAACGCGGGAACTGAATCAGTTCACGCGCGTCCACGGCGGGCAGGAAAGTCTCGAACGCGCCAATGATGTTCTGCAGTTGATGAGTTTCGAACGGCGCTTGCGGAATGTGTCCCAGAATTTCGTCCAGGTAGCCGGGCGACGATGCGTTTTCGCCGAGCAGTGCAGCGAGGACTTTGGCATTGATGCGTTGCTCGCGAGCATCAACGCGCAGGAAGGCGTGAGGCGGCACGTCTTCAATCGTGGCCGGAAAGAAAATCAAAGGAGCGAAAAGCTCCTTGGGCAGTGGCGGCTCCGGTTTCCTGAACCGGCCCACCAACAGAAATGCGCAGAAGATGAGTGTCTTCTCTGTCTCGTAAAGCTGGGCCGTCTTCTGCACCTGCAACGCCAGCTCGCGATCCAGCGGAATGAGATCCAGGTTGCCGGTGAGGAAGTCGCCGCCCTGGTTGAGCACGTGCAGGTGTTGCACCTTGTCGTGACGCAAATCAAACAGCGCAGCTTCCCGGTTGTCTGCTTCGTAACAATCGCGGAGAAAGCGGATGAGGTTGCGCGGCAGTTCGGGTGTCGTTCTATCGGCCACGAGCAAAGAGAGTATTTCAGGGCGCGGCGCGTGGCGAGTGTCAACAGCCGTCGAATGCGTCCAACCGGCCCGCCTACCCCAACAGCCGTTGACTGGCTTTGGACCCAGGATAACGCCGCTGTTCAATCCGGAAATAGGCCAGGATCAAATCGCCTTCCAGGCCAATGTCCTCGCGCATGTCGCGGAGCTTCCAGTCGAGGTATTTCGCGTAGTCAATCTTGTCCAGCGGCCGGCAATTGGAAATGAAGCCGAGCTTGGTGGCGTCTTTGAAGATGCGGATTTCTTCGTCCTTGAACTGAAAGACCTTCGGATAGAGATGTTTCGCGAAGAGCGCGTAAAGCCTTTCCTCCATCGTGGTGACCTGATCGGTGCTGCCCATGGTGAATCCGATCACAAACGCTTCGTCCTTCGGCAACAGACCGCGTCCGAGCAGAATGTGAATGGAATCATGAGTGGCGAGGTCCACAGCGCCATGGAAGAAATCGAATCCGGGGATGTCATAGCGCGGATTCTCCACGAGTTGAATCATCAGCGGGATTTCCTCCTGCTTGGCGCCCAGCTTCGCGAGGCTCTCCTTGGCCTCGCGCAACGTGATCTGGTCGCGCGAAAACGGGATGTGCCAGTCTTCCCAGGAGTTTGCCTTGTCCATCTCAGTTTTTTGCGCAAAAGCATAGGCCGCTCAGCGCAGGTTGCAATTGAAATGGCAGTGCGTGTCGGCGGGAGTTCAAAATGAGACTTGTTGTGGGAACAAAATGAGACTGAGT
>CAZNOE010000222.1:0-8601 GCA_964574525.1 uncultured Bifidobacteriaceae bacterium | reverse complement strand
GGACCGGTGTCCCGCTCCAGCGCATGGAACAGGGCGAGATGGATCGCTTGCTCGCTGTCGAAGGCGAAATGGAAAAAGTCGTTGTTGGCCAGCGTGAGGGCGTGATCGCCATCTGCAAGGCGCTGCGCCGTTCGCGGGCGGACCTGAAAGATCCGCGCCGGCCCATCGGCACGTTCCTGCTGCTCGGCCCGACCGGCGTCGGCAAAACCCTGTTGGCCAAGACGCTCGCGGAACAAATGTTCGGCGATTCCAAATCGCTCATCCAGCTCGACATGAGCGAGTACATGGAGAAATTCAACGTCTCGCGCCTCATCGGTTCGCCGCCCGGCTATGTTGGCTACGAGGAAGGCGGGCAACTCACCGAGCAGGTGCGGCGCAAGCCCTATTCCGTCGTGCTCTTCGACGAAATCGAGAAGGCGCACCCGGACGTATGGAACATGCTTTTGCAGATTCTCGAAGAGGGCAAGCTCACCGACAACGTGGGCCGCGTGGTGAATTTCCGCAACACCATCATCCTGATGACTTCGAACGTCGGCTCGGACACGATCAGGAAACAATCCACGCTCGGCTTCTCGCCCATCACCGACGAGAACAGTTACGAGAAGATGCGCGACAAGATTCTCGACGAATCGAAAAAGACCTTCCGCCCGGAGTTCCTGAATCGCCTCGACGACGTGATCGTCTTCCGCGCGCTGACGAAACCGGATTTGATCCAGATTCTCGACCTGGAAATCTCGAAAGTCCTCGCCCGGCTCAAGAGCAGGAACATCAAGCTCGAACTGGACGAAAAGGCCAAGGACTTCCTCGTCGAGAAGGGTTACGACCCGCAATACGGCGCGCGCCCGATGCGCCGGGCCGTGGAGCGTTTCCTGGAAGACCCGTTCGCCGAAGAAATCCTGCGCGGCCACCTGCACGAAGGCGAACCGATTCACGTCACGTCCGACAAGGAAAAGCTGACGTTCAGTCAAAAAGCCGCCGCCGAAGGCGCGCTTTCAAGCTGACGCGCCGCGCAATCGAATTCCGAAACGCCAATCCCGAAAGCTTCGGGGTTGGCGTTTCCGTTTTTTACGGCAGCAATTTCCGCTTTCCGTCGCCGGCAAATTAGCTTTGAATCAGCGCCATGAACCGGCTCAATCGCTCAGTGCTCCCCGTCTTGCTTCTTCTTTCAACATCGCTCTTCGACGCGTCCGCGGCCACGAACCGCGCCGCCGTGGACTTGAACACGCCGCGCACGTTTCCCGAAATCAAGACGCTCCCCGAGTGGCAGGGGCGCGCGCAGGAAATCCGCGAGCAAATCCTGGTGAGTTGTGGGCTGTGGCCCTTGCCGAAAAAGACACCGTTGCACACGCATGTCTTCGGCAAAATCGAGCGTGACGGTTACAGCGTGGAGAAGGTTTATTTTCAGACGTATTCAGGATTTTATCTGGCGGGCAATTTGTATCGGCCGCTCGGCCAGGGGCGCGGGCCGTTTCCCGGGGTGCTCAATCCGCACGGCCACTGGGCCAATGGCCGCATGGCGGACACGAAGGATGGCAGCATCGCCGCGCGCTGCATCAGCTTCGCGCGGCAGGGCATGGTCGCGTTTTCCTACGACATGGCCGGCTACAATGACACGCGCTTTCCCGATGCGACGATGAAGCGCGCGTTATACGAAACGCACCGCACGTTCGGCACCAACCGCACTGACCAGCTTTGGAGCATCAGTTTGATGGGGTTGCAAACCTGGAACAGCATTCGCGCGCTGGATTTTCTGGCGTCATTGCCGGACGTGGACAAGAAACGCCTCGCGTGCACCGGCGAATCCGGCGGCGGCACCCAGACATTCATGCTGGGCGCCATTGATGACCGGCTTGCGGTGCAAGCGCCAATCGTCATGGTCAGTCACACGATGCAAGGGGGTTGCAGTTGCGAAAACGCGCCCGGCCTGCGTATCGAACATTCAAACATGGAAATCGCCGCTGTGCCCGCGCCGCGTCCGCAAATTCTAGTCGCCGCGACGGGCGATTGGACGAAAACCACGATGGAGGTCGAAGGCCCGGCAATCGAAAGCATTTACCGGCTGTTCCGCGCAGCGAACCGGCTGCGCTACGTGCGATTCGACTTCGGCCACAATTACAACCAGACGAGCCGCGAAGCCGTTTATGGCTGGTTCGACCACTGGCTGCTGCATCATCCTGACTCGACCTCCGTGAAGGAGCAACCGTATCAGAAAGAACCGGACGCCGATCTGCACGTTTTTCCTGATGGAAAACTTCCGGAGGACGCGTTGCCAAAGGAGAAGTTTATCGATTTGCTGAAGCTGATGCACCGCGAGCAATGGGAAAACCTCGTGCCGCGAAACAAGCGGGACTTGGAAGCGTTCAAACGCGAGACTTTGCCCGCGTGGGAACACACGCTGCAGATTCCCTGGCCGCCAGACTCGACTCATGCTTCCAAGGAAGATTTGCGTTCGTTGTTGAGCGAACTTGGCGTGGTGCTGCCTGAAGCCGGGAAGATCAAGGACACTGTAGTGATAATGGTCCGGAGCGGAACGGGAGCCGGTGGAGATGGCCTTTCTGTCAAAGTTGGAGAGACATTGCAGAGGCCAAACATGACGATCCTGATGACTTCGCCGGTGTCGCCGGGTCCGCCACAAGACGAATTCGCAAACTTCTTCACGACCTACAACCGGACTTATCTCCAGGAGCAAACGAGACGGCTGGTCTCAGCTTGCGTTGCGGTGCGCAAATTGTCCCACGCCAGGCGAATCATTCTGCTGGGCGAGGGTCGCGCCGGGTTGTGGGCTTTGTTGGCGGCGCCGGCGGCCGATGCCGTTATTGCGGATTGCGACGCGCTGGACGTTTCAAGTGACGAAACTTTGCTGACAACAGGTTTGTTCTGCCCGGGGATCCGCAACATTGGCACGTTCGAGGGCGCGGCGATGCTGGCCGCGCCGCACCCGCTGCACAACACCAGTGACAAATTCCCGACTGACGGGATTCGCTCGGCGTACCAGGCCGAGCGTGCGGACAAACAGTTGCGCACCGAATCCGCTCCGTTGTCCGAGGACGCCTTGCTGGAATGGGCGTCCAAGCTCTGATGACCGCGTCGCACGCCCGCACTTTACGGACGGGCTTTCACAAGCGAGAATGATCGCGTGAACACCTGGACTCGAACCGCGCCAGCCCTGGCGGCCTTAATCGTTTCTGCCGCGAAACTCTTCGCCAGTGGCAGCGGGTTGAACATAGTCGTCGTCGTCAATCAAAACAGCACGAACTCCGTTCAGCTTGGCAACTACTACTGCGAAAAGCGCACCGTGCCTTCGCAAAATTTGCTCCGTATCAACTGGACCGGCGGCAACACGACTTGGACGCGGGCGCAATTTGAAGCGAACCTTGCCCAGCCGCTCAGAAACACATTGATCGCACGCGGTCTGACCAATCAAATTGATTTCGTCGTGCTATCCATGGACATCCCGTATCGGATCGTTGACGCCGACGGAGTTAACAGCACTACCTCCGCTCTCTATTACGGATTCAAGGCCGACACGAACGCGCCGCCCTGCTATCTACTACCCGAAAGCGCCAACGCCTATGCCGGCAGCGAAGACATTTTCCGCCGCATCCCGCCCGGCAATGGTACCAATACTTATCTGGTCACAATGATCACCGCCAACGATCTTGCCCAGGCCAAGCTCATCATTGACCAGGGCGTGGCGAGTGACACCACCTTCCCGACCCAAGCCGTTCTGCTCGCCAAGAGCACCGATGTATTCCGCAACGTTCGTTACCAGACTTTCGATGACGCCGTATTCGACACGCGGCTGCGCGGCAATTACTCAATGCTGCGGATCAACTCCAACTCACCCTTGGGCCAGACGAACCTCCTCGGCTATCAGAATGGCCGGCATCAGTTCAGCATCTCACCCGGTACGTTTGTGCCCGGCGCCATGGCCGACAGTTTGACGTCTTTTGGCGGAATAATCTTTGAACCAAACGATCACACGACCTTGCTGGCGTTCCTTGACGCGGGGGCCGCCGGCGCTTACGGCACGGTCGTCGAGCCGTGCAATTATCTGGAAAAATTTCCTTCCCCAAAAAATTATTTTTACCAGGCCCGCGGTTTCAGTCTGGCCGAGTGCTATTACCAAAGCCTGACAAACCCGTATCAAGGGCTGATCGTCGGCGAACCCCTCGCGGCGCCGTTTGCGCAGCCGGCCGGCGGCGCCTGGAACAATCCTCCTGCCAATGCTGTCCTGATTGGCACAACCAACCTCTCTCTCCAGTTCGCCGCCGGGGATCCGCAGCATCCGATTCAGCAGGTCGATGTTTTCCTCGATGGCTTTTTCACGCAGACGCTCACGAACATTCCGCCGGCCCAAAACAACATACTTTACGTCACCTTGCCGGGACGCACGAACATGAGTTACACCGTGCCGGGCGGAGCCACGATCAAAGCCGTTGCCAGCGGTCTGACCAGCGTCTTGAACAATTTCTTGAATCAGAACGCCACCAAGGTCCAGGCCTTCGGGCACGGCGACCGCATTGAACTGCGCTCGACCGATGCCAGCCGCACAGGCCAGCAGACATTTGTCGCCGTCAGCAACGCCGTCGGCACGGCAACAATGCTCACCACGTTCATCGCCGCCAGCCGGAGTAGTTTTCTCGATTCCATCGCGTGGGGGATTCGCAGTTTCAACGTCGCCGGCACGCTCGTGCCGGGGGATGTTCTCCAACTGGCCGTGACCAAAACCAACGGCTCATCCGTCACCGTGATCGTCACGAATACTTCCAGCACCGGGCCAATCTCCGGATTCGTCCAGCAGCTTGCGGATGCCGTCAACGCCACGCCTGAGCTTCAAGGCAACGATGGCTTGGCCGCCGAGGATGTGACGGACGGCGTCGCGGGCAGCGCGGACTTTAATTTGCGCGCCCGGGGAACGGGATTCGCTGCGTCGCAAATTCAAGCCACTCTCACCGGCACGTTTCTCATCACGCCCGTGGGCGCGGTTAGGCTGGACGAAAACCTTTCCGATCTCCAACCGCGCAACCACCTCTACATCACCGCCGGTCTCACCAATCTTCCAGTGACATTCGGCTTCAACACCACAACCCAGGCTGACGGTTTCCACGAACTCACGGCGGTGGCTTACGAAGGCAGCCACGTGCGAACGCAAAAACGGATTTCCCAGAATGTTCGCATTGAGAACACCACGCTCTCGGCTACATTCACGAGTCTTGCGGGCGAGACGAGTGCAGCGCTCGAAGCGACATTGAGATTCTCTGTCCTGTCGAACACAAACAATATCGCGAAGATCGAGTTGTTCAGCACGGGCGGTGTGCTGGCAACTTCCAACGGAGTGTCGTCCACCACGTTTTCCATCGCAGCGACGAATCTCGGAATCGGCCTCCATCCGTTTTACGCGCTCGTCACGCGCGCGGACAACAAGCAATACCGCGCAGAGACAAAATGGATTCGAATCACCAGCGCCGAAGCGCCTTTTGCATTGACGGTGATTGACCCCACACCGACGCTGGCCTGGCCGGCGACCGCGGGGCGGCGTTACGAAGTGCTGAGCACGATCAATGTCACGGACACATTCTTGTTGCGCGACGCGGTAACACCGACAAACTCGCAGGGACAATGGTCCGAAACGAACAACTCCGTGCCACAGCGATTCTATCGCGTGCGCAGCGCGCAGTAAGGGCATGATGCAGCCGTACGCCTTTCGGATGCTTCCTGTGAATCGTTTTAACCGATCCGGTGTTTCCAACGTCAGTTAACTGAATGCGAAGAATGTGGCATGGCGGTTTGGCGCTGATCTGTTTGTGGCTCGGCCTGTCTTGTTTCTCGCGGGCCGATGCGGCGACCGCCACGAATACTCTGGTTTGGAACAAGGAGAAGGACCGTGTGGACGCGGACATTCGCGGATGGGAACTGCTGAGCCTGCTCGAACGCGTGGCGGCCGAGACAGGATGGCAGGTCTATGTCGAACCTGACACCGCGTACAATTCTTCGGTCAAGTTTAAGAATCAGGCTTCGGGCGAGGCGTTGCGGCTGCTGCTCGGCGACCTGAATTTCGCGCTCGTCCCCCAGACCAATGCCGGCGCGCCGGCACGTTTGTACGTTTTTCGCACAGCAATGCACCGGGCCACGAGACTCATTCGTCCGCCCCCTGGCAAACTGGCGCGCGACGCCCAACCGAGGCGCGTGCCCAATCAACTCATCGTCCGCCTCAAGCCCGGGGCCGACATCGAGAAATGGGCGCGCACCCTCGGCGCAAAAGTCGCGGGCCGGATTCCTGAGCTGAATGCCTACCTCCTGGAGTTCGATGACGCAGCTGCGGCCGACGCCGCGCGGCTGCAGCTTGGCAGCGGTTCGGACGTGGCGGCGGTGGACTACAATTATTATTACGACCAACCCGAGCCTGCCCGCGGGTTGCTCGCGGCGTCGGCGTCCCCGCTGTCTTTGCAACTCAAACCGCCGGGCGATTCGGGCCGCATCATCATTGGATTGATTGACACGGCGGTGCAGCCGTTGGGCACCGATCTCGATGCCTTTTTTCTGAAACAGATTTCCGTCGCGGGCCAGGCGGCGCTCGGTTCCTCCTCGCCCTCGCACGGCACGGCGATGGCGGAAACGATCCTGCGCAGCCTGGAGGTCGTGACCAAAGGCGGCACGTCCACGCAGATTTTGCCGGTGGACGTTTACGGGCCGAACGGAGAGACGTCGAGCTGGAACGTGGCGCTGGGAATTTTGCAGGCGGTGAACAACGGGGCAAACGTTATCAACCTCAGCCTCGGCGGCGGCGGAGACAGTTCCGTGTTGCGCGATCTGATCGCGTCGGTTTCGCAACGCGGCATCCCGATTTTTGCCGCGGCCGGCAATGAACCCGTCGCGACGCCATTTTTCCCTGCCGCGTATCCTGAAGTCATCGCTGTCACCGCCGTCGAACAGGGCAGGATCGCCGATTACGCGAATTTCGGGACCTTCGTGGACGTTGCCGCGCCCGATTCGAGCATCGTTTATTTTGGCAATCGGCCTTGGTACGTGCGGGGCACGTCAGCGTCGGCGGCTTACACGACCGGGATGGCTGCCGGGCTGGCGGACACGACACACCGAAGCTGGAGTGACATCCGGGCCATTATCCTGCGCAATTTTCCAGTGCCGTCGGGCAAGTGAGATTTTCCCAATCCACATTCCGGAAGGACGAGTTACACGGGTCCAAACTCGTCACCGCTTTCTCAACACGAATGGGAACCCCTGTAACTCGCCCCTCCGAGCGAGATCCTTTTTGTGCGAGCTGTGTGTGTTCAGTGCGAGACGCAACCAATTTTGGCGAAGGCCAGGACGTAAACGACAACAGCGGCAAGCAGCAACCACGGCTTGCCGGCCATCATCAGCAGCAGTCCCCAGCCCAGGACCGCGCCGATCAGCAAATAAACCAACACTGCCAGAAAGAGTTTCATATTGCGGATTCTAGGGATTTTGGTGAGCGACGCAAGCCGGCGAAAATGTTGTGCTATTCGGCCGCCAGATGGCGGGCCTGCCGTTTGAGAGGTGCGATTTGGCGGCGTCGAGGCACAGGCGTGGCTTGCGCCAGGAACTCGCGGAGAAACGCGGGCTTGTCGCTTCGTCCGCCGCGCTGGTAATCGCGCCACAACGCTTCCGCGACGACGCGCGGGGGCAACGTCAGTTCTTCCGTCAGGTATTCAAACAGCAGTGCCATCAGCCGAACCAGGGCGATGCCGTCGGTGTGGCCTGTGCGCGCGTGCAACCACTCGCTCCATTGCATGAAAGAATTGAACGGGAGTAGCGTCGCGCTCCAAATCAGCCGCGTCGTCTCGACAAAATTCCCGCTGTTGCCCACCAGGTCCCAGTAACGCGCAAAGCGCCGCAGCTTTTGCATTGTCGTGAAGTCAATCGTCCTCGTCTGCAAAATCTCATACGGCGGGTGCGGGTTATAGACCATCTGCCAGTCCGCGTCATGGCGCACGATGGGCGTGCCGCGCAGGCGCTTGAGAATGCCGACCTGGATTTCCTGCGGGCGCAGGGCGGCCAGCCGGTCAAATCCCGCGGTAAAACTTTCAACGCTTTCGCCTGGCAAACCCGCAATGAGGTCTGCGTGGATGTGGACGCCTGTTTGCTCGCGCAGGAAACGCAAGTTGTCTTCCAGCCGCTCGTAATTCTGCCGCCGCTGGATGCGCCCGGCCACGTCCGGATTGAATGTCTGGATGCCGACTTCAAATTGCAGCGAGCCAGGCGGAAATCTCGCGATGATTTCGCGGAGCGCGTCCGGCAGCCGGTCGGGAATCATCTCGAAGTGATAAAAGTTTCCCGGGCGATGGCGTTCGAGAAAGAATTCCAGGATCGCGTGGCTCGTTGCGATGTTCAGGTTGAATGTCCGGTCCACGAACTTGAATTGGCGGACGCCGCGATCAAGCAGCTTTTGCATCTCGCCGAGAAAAGAGGGCAGGGGAGCCTGGCGCACCGGAATGTCGAGCGACGACAGGCAAAACTCGCACGTGAACGGACAGCCGCGCGACGCCTCCACATAAATTATCCGCTGCGCAACGTCCTGCTCATCGTAAAGTTCGTAGGGCAGGGCGATCTCAGTGAACT
>CAZNOE010000221.1:0-8605 GCA_964574525.1 uncultured Bifidobacteriaceae bacterium | reverse complement strand
ACTCACTAAGACTCACTTGTTTGCTCCGCATTTCGTAACACCCTCCAACGGGATTCTGCCAGCCCCAGCGGGGCGAAATCTTTGTAGGTTGTATCCCCCGTTGATCCCAAGCTCCGTCAGGAGCGACATAGAATGGCTGATGTCGCTCTTACGGAGCTTGAGATTGTTTCTGGCTGTTGGCCTACAAAGATGCCGCGCCGATGGCGCTCTGATTTTTGAGAATGGTTTTGACGCTCGCCCTCATCCCGGCCTTCTCCCCGGGGAGAAGGAGAAACGTTCGCCGGTTTCGTGGAATGTCGTGCGGCGTAGATGGCAGGAGCGGCGTCGAGCAAACGGAAAACGGCGATGGCGATTCCCTCTCCTTGGGGAGAGGGCAAGGGTGAGGGAGGTCGTGAACACAAACTTCTTCGCAGCTCTGTCATGGGGCGTGCTGCGGGCGCAGACCCGCGCGCCAGACCTACCGATGGATGCGAAACACTCGCATCCCTTCGCGGAGCTTCGGCTTTCCAGTCGGCCAAAGAATTCCCGCCGGATCTCCGACCGTAGCTTCCTCTACCTTCTGGTCCTTCACGTGAATTGAACCAACAGCCACTTCCTCGAATTCGATTGGGAATTCAATTGCGACTCGGTCGCCCGCCCGCAATTCTCCCTGCTCAATGATTACTCCAAACTTGTCCGTCCACGCCTTGGCTATTTTGCCGAGATATTCGTAATGTTGCGGGACGGCCTCAATACGCCCCGTCCGATAAAATACCGGCTTCACGTCTTCGCTACGCCAACCGTGCTTTTGAAAATTTCTGACTATCTGATATAAATCCCACGCAGTCATCAGCCCAAGCGTTCTCTCCAACGAAGCGTCGATCAATTCTTGTCGGAACGGCATGGAGTTCTCCCTATCCAAAGGAGGAATGTGTCGCTGGTGGTTAATGATCGAAAGGCCGACGATGTCCGTCCGCTTCAATTCCCTCATCCGAATCGCAGCATGCTTCTCCGCTTGGAGCGCATCGTCATCGCTGGGAAAACCACCAATTCCCTTCACGTCCACGATCAGAGTTGGGCTTTGGTCATGAATCTGTAAATCTTCGCGCCGGCTTTTGCCTTCCCGGTCTCGCTCTTCATCCACATCGACGACTTTGGCAAATCCGAGCACAGAGAAGGCTTTCTTCACAGCTTCGACAAGTTCCGCATCAGTTCCTGTGAGAAGGTCGTGCAGCCAACCGTTGGCCGTTCGCTCCTGTTCAAGATTCTCATCCAACGCCACAATCTCAGCCCTGGCTCGCTGCTCGACCACCAACTGCTCTGCTTTAAGTTCCAACACTTTTGGCAACTCGTACTCGGGCCGGTGAGTCCAACGGCCTTTCTCAATGTGAGGAAACAAATGTGGAGCGATGGTTGGAAGACACTCCTGAACCAACTGCAAGACGAAATCTGCCTTGCGAGCGATTTGTGGCAAGATGATCACGGCAGCGCCGTTTTCGTGGTAATGGGCGAGCCCGACAGAAGCCTTAAACTTATTCGTAGCCAAAACTGTGGTGTTCTTATTCCAATTCCAGCGCGGATGAAGGACACAAAAGAATCTTCCTCCTTGCAGGTGGCTAGCTACTAACTCTCCCAGGACAGGATCGGCATGTGTAGGAAACATTTCCGTCCCGTGGTCACCTTCCACGCCAAGATTTTGAAAATCGCCCAAGAAACCCCAAATGTCCGCCTTGAGATCGTGCTGATCATAGAGTTCATGCCTTCCTCTCCTCGCAAAAAGGAATTCCTGACCCGTCAAATCATCGGCGAAGACCACGAATACGCCGCCAATTTCGAGTATCCTGTCGAACGATTCTTTCGCCCACTGCATTGTGCGCGGTCGAGGGTCGATCACACCTCGACTACACTTGCCCCACCAATCCAGATCTCTGTCTGCCGCATGCTTTTCACCTTCAGGACCGTCCGCGGGTTCATTGGTTGCCAGATCGACGATCACAATTTCTTGCTCGGTGTAATTCGGCAAAGCTGGTTTCACAATCACGGGCTCAAAGCCGCTGTGCTTGCCGACTTTCTATGGCCGACCAAATGTGCCAGCGTTCGCATTCCATCCTGCGACCTGAAGTCGCTTGGTAACTTCATCTTCAAGATCGAGAACGAGGATTTTTGGCTTGGAGTATTTGAGCTCGATGACGGCATCAGCTTTCGCCGGCGTGCTTGATGCCGCTTCATTTTCTTTTGGTTTCTTTTTGAACATCGGCTCTGACTCCTGGCTCTGGCAACTTGCGCAGACTACAGTGAAGTTGATTCTGAGACAATTGCCGAGTGGGTGTTTTAACTTGTAAGGTTTCCCCTCCCGCCTCGACCAACTCCCGTCATGAACGAACACTTTGACGTTATCATCATCGGCACGGGTGCGGGCGGCGGCACACTGCTGAATCGCCTTGCGCCCAGCGGCAAAAACATTCTTGTGCTGGAGCGTGGACCGTTTCTGCCACGCGAGAAGGAGAACTGGAGCTACAAAGGTTCATTCAAGTATTATTCGTCCGAGAAGATGTTCAACAAGGACGGCGGCGCGATCTATCCGGGCTTCAGTTATCACGTCGGCGGCAACACGAAGGTTTATGGCGCGGCGCTGTTCCGGTTGCGCGAAAAGGATTTTGAATCGTTCCGCCATCGCGACGGCATTTCGCCCGAGTGGCCGATCAAGTATCACGATTGGGAAAATTATTACGCGCAAGCCGAGGAGTTTTTTCAGGTTCACGGCAAGGCTGGCGAAGACCCGACCGAGCCTTGGCGCGCGAAGGAGTATCCGTTCCCGCCCATCAGCCACGAGCCGCGCATCGCGGAAGTTTTTCAAACGCTGAAGGCACGCGGTCTCAAACCGTATCCCGCGCCGATGGGCGTGCGCCTCAACGAGGCTGCGATGCACGCCAGCCCGTGCATCCGTTGCGCGACGTGCGACGGCTATCCGTGCATGGTCGGCGCGAAATCCGACGCGGACGTTCTCGGCGTCCGGCCCGTGATGGACAAGTCGAACGTCACGCTGGTCACGGAGGCAAAAGTTTTGCGGCTGCTGACCAGCGCGTCGGGCCGCGAAGTCAGCGGTGTCGTGGCCGAAGTGAAAGGTGAACCGACGACGTTCACTGGCGACATCGTAGTTGTGTCGTGCGGCGCGGTGAATTCAGCGGCATTGCTGCTGCGTTCGGCGAATGAGAAACATCCGCGCGGTCTGGCGAACAATTCTTCCGGCCTCGTCGGTCGCAATTTGATGAAGCACGTCCTTGGTTCGCTCATCGCGGTCACGAACGCGAAGATCAATCCGTCGAAATTTCAAAAGACGATGGCGATCAATGATTTTTATTGGGGCGAGCCTGACTACGCATTTCCGATGGGCAACATCCAGCTCATGGGCAAGACGGTCATGGACGGCCTCGTCGGTCAGGAAGCCAAATACGCTCCGCTGACGCTGGAAGAAGTCGCGAAGTGTTCCGTGGATTGGTGGCTCACAACGGAGGATCTGCCCGACTCGCGCAATCAAGTCCGCGCCGACGGCGACAAAATCGTGATTGATTACACCGAGAACAACAGCGAGCCGTTCGCGCGGCTGAACTCGCGCTGGGAAACAATTCTGCGCGAGATTGATTCCGTGAGCGCGCCAAAGGCCACCACCGGATATTTCCAAACCAAGATGCCGATGCACAGTCTAGGCCACCAGGTCGGCACGTGTAAGTTTGGCGAAGACCCGAAGACATCCGTGCTCGACTTGAATTGCCGCGCGCACGACGTGGATAATCTTTACGTCGTGGACGGCAGCTTCTTCGTCTCCAGTGGCGCGGTGAATCCGACGCTCACAATCGTCGCCAACGCCCTGCGCGTAGGGGATCATCTGCTGGAGAGATTAGGAGCGAATGTAGCCGCCGACGTAAGGAGGCGGAACTCGCGCGATGAAGAGAACCGCCTCGTTACGTCGGCGGCTACCACCGAACTGACCGCAATCGCATGAATCTACAAAACAAAGTCGCAATTATCACCGGTGCAGTGGGCAATCTCGGCACAGCCACGGCCCGTCTCTTTCAACAAGCCGGCGCGAAGACCGTGCTCGTGGATCGTTCGCCGGATCGCGTTCGTGAAGCGTTCAAGGGCATCGCCGATTCGCCCGACCATTTGCTTGCTGGCGGAATTGACCTCTCGGACGCCGCGTCTCTCGGCAAACTCATCGAGCAAACGCTTGGCAAATTTGGGCGGGTGGATGCGTTGGTGAACACCGTGGGCGGCTATCGCGGCGGAAAGCCGGTGCATGAAGCGGGCATCGCGGATTGGGATTTTCTTTTCAACGTCAACGTCAGGACAACTTTGCATTGTTGCCGCGCCGTGATTCCACAAATGCTGAAGCAACAAAGCGGAAGAATTATCAACGTCGCCAGTCGCGACGGTTTGTCGGGCAGCGCCGGATACGCCGCCTACAGCGCGTCGAAAAGCGCGGTGCTGCGATTGACTGAATCCCTGGCTGCCGAGCTGAAGGCGTCGAACATCAACGTGAATTGCATCATGCCCCGCACGATTGACACACCGCAAAATCGCGTCGCTGTTCCCAACGGCGATTTCAGCAAGTGGGTTGAGCCATCCGCAATAGCTGACGTGATTCTGTTTTTGGCTTCCGATGCGTCACGCGCCGTCAATGGGGCGGCTCTACCGGTTTTCGGCAAAGGATGATCGCAAAATCGTCAGTAAGTTTTTCATGCCGCGCCACGACGAACTGATATGAAAACAGTTAAACATTCATTCGTATTGGCAGCCGGTTTGATTTTCTTCAGCAAAAGCGCGTTCGGGTCTGAGAGCACGAACGCCTTCGCCATCACCAGTTTCAGCGTGACTGGAAATCAAGGCACGTTGATGTGGAGCGGTGGTCGCCCGACTTATCAGATTCAAGCGCGCTCCAACTTCACCACGAATTGGGTCAACGTCGGCACTCCGACGAGCAACAGCTTCGCTGTCGTGCCTGTCGCCACTGACGAAGCTTACTTCCGCGTCGTGTCCGATTTCACCGCACGCTATCAAGTCGTGTTCAACGCGACATGGAGTCAGGCGACGCATCCGACGAACTGGCCGAGCAACGCGCATTTCTCCGGTCTCGTCGGTGGAACGCACGACGCGAGTGTGCATTTCTGGCGCGACGCCGAAACCGCAAGCGAGGGCATGCGGCTCATGGCGGAGTTGGGACAGAAGACAACGCTGCTCAATGAAATCGCGCCTGCGATTGCGAGTGGCGCGGCGCAATTTCAACTGTCCGGCGGCGGCATCAGTCCGAGTCCCGGCAACGTAAGTCTGGCGTTTCCGCAACCAATGCGGCGCGATTTTCCGCTGGTCACCCTTGTGTCCATGATTGCGCCCAGCCCCGACTGGTTCGTGGGCGTGGACAGTCTCAACCTGATTGAAGACGGCCAGTGGGTGACGAACAAAGTTGTGACGCTCTACGGCAAAGACACGGGCACGGACAGCGGCGTCTCCTACGCCTCGCCCGATCAAGTCACCGTGCCGCGCGGCGTGGTGACACAGTTCACCGGCTTTCCGGCGATTCAAAACGGAGTCGTTATGCCGTTCGGAACTTTCACCTTCACGCGATTGGATTGACGAATGGAGTATCTGCACCAGGGGAGTTTTGGAATCGGCGTGCTCGGCGTGCTCGTAATCGTCTTTGGCGTCGCTTGTGGTTTGGTGCGATTTGTTCGCGCAGAGTTTCGGGCGGCTTGCGGCGCGGATGTGGAAGATGACCGCAAGCGACTTCGCCACGTGCTCGGCTATTATTTTTTGCTGGGCTTGGAATTTCTGATCGCAGCGGACATCATTGACACGCTGATGAAACCCAGCGTGCAAGACTTGATCGTTCTTGGCGCGATTGTGTTGATCCGCACCGTCATCAGCTACTCGCTCAATGCGGAGTTGAAGTCAGAGCATCAAACGAAAGCCGCCCCGCCATGATCGCCGCTGTGTTTTTAATTCTGCTTGGAGCTTACCTGGCTTGCGGGCTGGTCTTCGCCATCCCATTCGCCTTGGTTGGCGTGAAGAAAATTGACCCGCACGCGGCGCACGGGAGTTGGGGATTTCGGCTGCTCGTCATTCCCGGCACGATGGCGTTTTGGCCGTTGTTTCTCCGACGTTGGGCCACTGGCACGAAAGAGCCGCCCGAAGAATGCAGCGCGCATCGTCGAGCGGCACGGAAAGGAGTCGTACCATGATCTGTCCGTTGCGCCAACGGCATCGCCGCATGGTCACCGCGCTTGGCGTTTTTCTGCCGGTCGCGTTTGCCGTCGGTATTGCAGCACGCAAGCCTGTGCCGGACATGATTTCATTGCCAAAGGAATTGGTCACGTCGCGCCAAAAGTTCGCAGTCATCGAATGGGAACGCGCCGACCTTTTCACAAAGACGCCGATGCAGGTTCGACTGCTTCGCGAGAGGGCCGGCACGGGCCGTTTCGCGGTGGAGTTTTCCACAGCGAAAGATTTCGTGAAACCGGATTTGATTGTCTATTGGGTCGCCGGCAGTCCGAACCTCACCGATAAGTTGCCGGACAACGCGCGGTTGCTCGGCGCGTTTAACTCATCCTTGGCGTTGCCGTTGTCGCCAGACATCGCGTCGGGCAGTGGCGTGCTCGTCCTTTACAGTTTGGCAGACCAGGAAATCGTCGAAGTATCGAAGCCGTTCGCGCTTCAAAAGCCGTAAGCCTATGGGAATCGAATACGTCTCAGTTCAATGGAATCGGCAGAAGAAATTCTACGACGCCGTGTTGATCTGCGGCGTGGCGGCGTATCTCGCGATCTTCGGTGCGCTGACCAAGATTCTGTTCCCGCACGTCACCGACGAAATCATGCTCATGCGCGCGTTCGGCACGGCGGCGTTCCTTCTGTTGCACATCATTCTCTGCATCGGCCCTCTGTGCCGGTTGAATCCGAAATTCCTGCCAATGCTCTACAATCGCCGTCACGCCGGGGTAACGATGTTCACGCTCGGCTTGGTTCACGCGGCCTTGGTCGTCATTACCTATCACGCAGGCGGCGACACCAATCCCATCTTGAGCATCTTCAAAGGCAGTCCACTCAGCGGTTCGGTCTCCGGTGTTCCATTTCAGCCGTTTGGATTCTTCGCGCTCATCATTTTGTTCCTGATGGCCGCTACCAGCCACGACTTCTGGCTCGCGAATTTGAGCGCGCCCATTTGGAAATCGCTGCACATGCTGGTGTATGTCGCGTATGCGCTGCTAGTGTTGCATGTGACGTTCGGCGCATTGCAAGGCGAGGGCAGCCCGCTTTACGTCGTCGCGACGGCACTTGGGCTGTTGACTGTGCTTGGATTGCACATCACGGCGGCCCGTAGAGAAACTGCTGCCGACCGCGAGATGCAGTCCGTCGGTTCTGACGATTTCGTTGACGCCTGCGCCGTCGCCGACATTCCCGAAAACCGCGCGCGCATCGTCTGCCTCTCCGGCGAGCGCGTGGCGATTTTCAAATACGACGGGAAAATCTCCGCCGTCTCGAACGTCTGCCAACACCAGAACGGCCCGCTCGGCGAAGGCAAAATTGTGTTCGGTTGCATCACCTGTCCGTGGCACGGCTATCAATACCAGCCGAACACCGGCGCGTCACCGCCGCCTTTCGTCGAGAAAGTCCCGACATTCAACGTTCGCGTGAAGAATGGCCGGGTATTTGTGAATCCCCAGCCCAATCCCGCCGGCACGCGGGTCGAGCCTGCACGCATCACCGAATGAAAACTCCAGCTTCAATCGGTGCGTTGCGGCTTAGGCGCATTTTGGAGACTTCTCTCTACGCGAACGATCTTGACCAGGCCGAGGCATTTTACAAATCGGTGCTCGGACTCAATCTTTTTGCAAAAGAAGCTGGTCGCCACCTGTTCTTCAAGTTCGGCGATCAAATGTTGTTAATTTTCAATCCCGCCAAGACGATTGAAGAATCGGAAGTCGCGCCACATGGCGCTCACGGCCCAGGCCATGTCGCGTTCACAGTGCCCATGTCCGAAATAGATGGGTGGAAAAAGGAATTGAAGGGAAAGGGAGTCGCAATCGAGAAGGATGTGCAGTGGCCGAAAGGGGGTCGCTCGCTCTATTTTCGCGACCCAGCGGGAAACTGTCTTGAGCTTGCTTCGCCTCTCGTTTGGGGAATGGACGACGGCAGCAGTCCCTCAAAAACTCCATGAACCAACCCGACGAATTCTACATCGGCTGGGAAGCCAAGGCAGCGCCGGGCATCGGCAAAACGGTGCGCAAGACCGTCGTCGTTGTACTGGCGCTGGCGCTGCTCGCACCAGTCGTCCTCGCAGTTTCGCAACGCATGATTGGTGCAAGCGTGTTCGAGTGGGGCAACCACAAAAGCTTTTCCGGCATCCTGCAAACCACGCCTTATCCGCACCTGCTCGTGCCGAGACCAGGAAACGCCGATGGTCTCCCGCACTTCTCGACTTACTACCTTGTCGCGCAATGGAAATTTGGATTGAAGCCTGAAGCCATCGCCCCGCTGGACGGCAAATCCGTCATGCTCAAAGGCACGCTTATTTATCGTGGCAACCAGACGATGATTGAGACGAAGCCAGAGTGGATTCAGGCAAACGCAAATG
>CAZNOE010000220.1:7446-8663 GCA_964574525.1 uncultured Bifidobacteriaceae bacterium | reverse complement strand
TGAGGAACCGTTACCCCTCCGATATTAAGAACAGTGTCAAGATGCACCCTGGTTCTCGTCATTTCAAAAAACACACTTGCCAGGCTCTTTCAAAATGCGCATAGTTCAGAAGAGCCTCGAATAAAAAAAACTGGGAATATGAATTGTTTACCCGCCAGCCGGAAGCCGAAGCGCTACGTTACCGTTACCTCTGGCGATCATACGCACGTCGCACGCGCTTTTACTCTCATTGAGTTGTTGGTAGTCATCGCCATCATCGCCATCCTGGCCGCCATGCTTTTGCCCGCGCTCGCCAAGGCCAAGACCAAGGCCCAGGGTATTTTGTGCATCAACAATAACAAGCAGTTGATTCTGGCGTGGCACATGTATTCAAATGACTTCCGGGACCGGGTCTGCAACAATTTCACGATTCCCGGAACCAGGAACGCCGTTAGTTCGGGAGCGTTCGACAACTGGGTCAACAATGTGATGTCGTGGGACACTGACCCAAGCAACACGAACGTGACTTACGTACAGAAGGGCGTCCTGGCTAATTACACCGCCAATGCGCTGGGAATTTATAAATGCCCAGCGGATAATTACCTTAGCCCCATACAAGCAAGATCAGGTTGGACCGGGCGGTTGCGGAGCAATTCCATGAATGCCTTGTTCGGCTGGAGCGGTACCGATGGGTATAACGACTTGGACGGCAGGGCTTGGGCCGATCAGAGCTATCGGCAATATCTCAAGCAGTCGGAAGTCGCCCGGCCGGGGATGACTTGGGTGACCCTTGATGAGCATCCGGATTCGAACAACGACGCATTCTTCATTGTGAGCAGGACTGCTTCCCAGTGGGGCGACCTCCCAGGGTCTCTTCACAATGGCGCGTGCGGGTTCTCTTTCGCCGATGGGCATGCTGAAGTTCATAAGTGGCTAAGCGCTACGTCAAAATATCCCGTCAGATACTATTTCGGCACGGTGGGCTTCGATGCTGCCGGCTTCCGGGATTTCAATTGGTACAATGAGCGGACGGGCTGGGTTTTGTACCGGTAATCCGGGCGAAGCTCCGCTGATCTTAATGCAGCATCTGTTGTCGGTGCCCGTGTGGCATCAAGGAACGGACCTCCTACAGCGTGAGCTTTGGCGATGCGCTTCGTTGCCTCCTGTTTAGTGCGGTTTTATTGGTGCGCAGGGGAATGAATTTCGTAATAGCGATCTGCGGCCAGTTGAGACAAGGT
>CAZNOE010000220.1:0-7346 GCA_964574525.1 uncultured Bifidobacteriaceae bacterium | reverse complement strand
ACGAACGATTCCCCGTGCTGGTTTAGATAGAGCCGGTTTTTCTCGTAGCCGCCGTAGGACCAACCCTGCCCTCGGGTGCGGCTGAATTTTTCCACCAAGTACTTGGTTGCAGTGACGTCGTCGATCGTCTCGTCCACAAAAATATCGTGCAGCCAAAACTCAGACTCGTAATCCCGGACCGATTGCTTGCTCTGCATGCCGTTCGCGATATACACGTCCGGAAACCCGTCGTTGTCGAAATCGAACGCGCTGCATCCCCAGGACCAGCCGGAGCGGGCAATGGAATCACTCAAAGGTGTTTGCTCGAACCCGCCATTCGAGCGCGCCAGATAAAGCCGATTTCCAATAGTCATCGCCGGTCGTCTTAGGCTATCCTCGGCCGAGTAGAAACGGCGCAAACCCAGGTGTTCCAGCCGGTCCACAGTTGGCGAGGGCATTCCGATCATCAACAGGTCGAGCCGGCCATCGGCGTTGAAATCCGCCAGCGCGTGGGCCATGCCGAAGCCATGCGGCTCGGCGACCGACTGGCGGGTCACGTCGGTGAAGTGGCCGCGGCCGTCATTTTGGTAAAGGTCAAGGCCGGCAAAATCACTCACGACCACCAGGTCAAGGTGTCCGTCGCCGTTGAGATCCGCCAGCGACACGCTGTAAATACGGCGCCAGCGTTTTGGGCCTAAGCCGGCCGCGTCGGTCACGTCAGTGAAGTTTGCGTGGCCATCGTTCTGCAACAGGTAGGAGGGCAAGCCGTCATTCGCGTCATAGTAATAGGGCCGCAGAACCTGGCCGAGGGTGGGCACCCGGTACTGACCGAGGAATACATCCAGATCGCCGTCGTGGTCGAGGTCGCCGCAGGTCAACACCATGGTGTTTTTCAACGGCGGACTTGCCGGCCACGCCAGCCGCCCCGGCTCGTCAAAAGTGCCTTGTGGACTCCCCTTGAAGAAAAATAGCCCGCGTGAATTCGCGCAGAGGAAATCCGCGAATCCGTCTCCGTCGAAATCTGCGATGACAGCGCTGGTGAGCGATTCGGGCGGGTAACGACACAAAGGCTCCGCCTCGTAACGATCTTCGCCGCGCCGACGATAGACCAGGTTTTTCCCAGCCAAAATGATCTCCGGCAGGCCGTCGCCGTCGAGGTCATGGACGATCAGTGGATCAATGTAGGTGGACCTCTCCGGTGGTGTGATGTCCTGGCGCAGGATCAGTTGAAAGGGCGGTTCACCGAGCCGGGTTTTGACATTCAACTGGCTGACATCGATCCGTTTCACCGACGGAGACTCGTCTGGCCGTTTTGCCGCCCAGTCCACGATCAGGTCGCCTTCCACCACGGCGCGCTCGTTGCGTTCGGAATGGTGCAGACGGGCAGCGAAATAGAAATGGCTTTGCGAGGGCTGGCCCTGCTCATCGGTGGCGAAGCGGTTGTGTCGGAACTCGATATTCTCAAGTTGCCAGCCGTCGCTCGCGAAGTGTTCGACCCATTGTCGCCACTGGCCGGCCGGGAGCGTGGGGCCAGGCCCTGTCGGCTCGCGCAGCTCAATGCCGTGAGGCAGGGTCCGCGGCGGTCCCCACTTTCCCAGAACGATTTCACCCAAAGGAAAGCCGGCGATAACACTGAGTTTATTGGTCGCGCGGTTGACCGAATCCCAGAGCGATTCAAAAGTCCAGCCACAGCTCTGAGCAAGCATCTCCTTGCTCCAAACACTTTTGTCCGCCGCTTTCTCCCTCACTTCGAGCCACGCGTCTCGCCCCGATGGGTCGCCGCTGACACGGGTCGGAGAGTTGGTTGAATCCTCCCAGGGAAATGGGATGTGGGTGAGCCGCAGGAGCAGCAGCGTCCCGAGCGATAAAAGAACTACAAGGAAGAAGCAGTTTTTGCGGAAAGCGCTCACACAGCAAAGGGGGTTTCAGCGCCAGACTTCTTCGACCTCGTCGCCGGAGGATTCCATCTGACGAAGGACATACCGTAATAGTCGCCGGCCACGTACATTCCCGCGTTCCGCCCGCCCTTTCCTCCGCGCGTGATTTCCCCGAAAGGCATTCCCGCTAGCTAAACCTTCCACGGCGCACGTTTCGCGCGATCCAGCCACGTGTTCGCCTCGTTGTCGCCGATGAATTGTTCCTTCTTCGGGTCCCACTTCAGGCGGCGATGATTCCAGTAGGCGAGGTTCCCCAGGTGGCAGACCGACACCGAGCGGCAGCCGATCTCCACGTCGCAAATCGGCAGCTTGCGACTGCGCACGCAACTGAGCCAGTCCTGCAAATGATTGCTGCTCGCGTAAAGCCGGATGGCCTTGTCATCGAGCGGTTCGGCGATGGATTCGGGCTCCGCCTGGAACTTGCCGCGGTCCACAAAGATTTTCCCATCCGAGCCGATGAACGTCGCGCCGCCTCTGCTGCTGTCGTGGATCATCTCGACGCCGCTGGCGTAGAGGTAACGCACGCCGGTTTTGGCGTTCGGATCCTCGGGCGGAATGATCTCCACCGGCCCGCTGTCGTCCATGCCCAGTCCCCATTGCGCGATGTCGAAGTGATGCGCGCCCCAGTCGGTCATTGCGCCGCCGGAGTACTCGCGGTAACTGCGCCAGTTCGGGAAATGATCATGCACGCCGCGCGGGCTGAGCACGGAGTTGTAAGGGCGCACGGGTGCCGGACCGAGCCAGGTATCCCAATCCAGCCCCGGCTCCATCGTCTCTTCCGGCAGATCGCACCATTTGCTCGGACCACCGACGCCGACGATCACCGTCTTCACCTTGCCGATGCGTCCGTTGCGAACCAGTTCGCACGCCTTGCGAAATTCCTGCGACGAGCGCTGCATGCTGCCGGTCTGGAGAATCCGTTTGTTGCGGCGCACCGCGTTCACCATCGCGCGCGCCTCAGGAATCGTCAGCGAGAGCGGCTTCTCGCAATAGATGTCCTTGCCCGCGTTCGCCGCGGCGACAACGATGATGGCGTGCCAATGGTCCGGCGTGGCGACCACCACACCGTCAATGTCCTTGCGCGCGATCAACTCGCGAAAATCCTTGTACGTGTCGCAGCCCTTGAATGAACCCTTGTCGGCTTGTTTCGCGTAATAATTCTCGACGGTCTGCTTCGCGTGTTCGCGCCGCGTGGTGTCCACGTCGCACACGGCCACGACTTGTGTTTCCTTGCTGTGGATGAAACCGTTGAGCAGACCGCTGTTTTGTTTGCCCATGCCGATGAAGCCGAGCGTGATGCGCTCGTTCGGTCCTTTCTCGGCGGACCAGACTGACGAAGGCAGAATGGCCGGCGCGGCGAGGGCGAGCGTGGCAGTTGTTTTGAGAAACTGACGGCGAGTGAAGCGATTTGAAGTATTCATGATGTTAGTCCAGTTGAACCCGTAAGTCGTTTCTAAATCAACGCAACACGGCTGGCAAGAAAGTAATCGAACCGGCGGAAGGCAGCCGGGGGCGAGCCGCGGTACCTCGTTCGTAGCGCCGCGAAGAATTTCTGTCTTCCAAATTGCCAGAAACACTGTTCAACTCGGCAAAACCGTTACCCATGACGTCACCTGCGCCTGAAACCAACGGGTTCAAACGATTCCTCCCCCGCATCGGCTCGCCCGGCTACCACTTGCTGCTCGCCGCCGTGGCGATTTTCATTCTCGGTCCGCTGGGCGGCATCTCGGCGGCGTTCATGAATTTTTCCATCGGCTTTTTCATCGGCGGCCAGGTGCTCGCCGGAATTCTCGGCAGCGCAGTCACGTTGCCCTACGGCCCGGAAGGAAAACACGGCGCGAATTACATCCAGACGATGGCCGCGTCCGTCGCAGGTATGTGCGGCATGGGTGTGCTCATGCAGGCGATGGTATGGCTCGGCTTGCCGGAACCGCCCATCTGGCAACTCGTGCTTTTCTACATGTGCATCGGTATGTTTGGCGTGGGCATTGGCATGCTCTACACGCCCATTCTCGTGGACCGGATGCAATTGTATTATCCATCCGGCTTCGCGGTCGCGAATATTCTGCGTGCGCTCACCGATAAGAAACTGCTCAAACAGTCCATCGCCAAACTCGGCGGCGGCATGGGCCTCGGTTATCTCGGCGGACTGGCGGCGTTGAAAATCCCGGTGTTGGGGGCCGTCAATCTCTCCACCTCGACCGTCGGCGCAGGCATGATCGTCGGCGCGCGCATCGCCATCCCGGCTCTGGTGGTCGCGCTGATCGGTCTTTGGCAGAAGCCTCATCTCATCAGCATCGGCTGGCTGAAGGAAGGGGAGCCATTCCGCAAAATCGGCTTCATCATTTTGCTCGGCACGATTCTCGGTGCGGCGATGATAGACATCACGCTCATTCTGATCGAAGCCTGGAAGCGTTACCGCCAGCAACGCGGCGAGCCGGTGCAAGCCACCGAGGATTGGAAGCGTGTCAACACGCTGCGGCTCGTGCTGTGGGTTTTGTTCTGGGGCGTCGGCACGATCGTGGTCGGCAGCCAGGTGCTGCATCAACCGGTTTGGTTCCTCACGGTAGCGGTGCTGCTTTGCTTCCTGTTCGTGCTGGTGAACGGCATTTCGCTCGGCATCTCGGACTGGAATCCGATTTCGAGCGCGTTTGTGATGACGGTGTTCATTCTCGCGGCGATGGGCTTGCGCGACGCGGGCGTCGGCTTGATGTGCGCCTCGATCATGCTCATCGCGTGCAGCGAGGGCGGCGACATGCAGCAGGACCGCTCGACGGGCTGGCGGCTCGGCACGAATCGCGTGAATCAATTCCGCTATCAGGTGATCGGCATTGCCATGGGCGCGGTGCTGGCCGTGGCTCTGGCAAAGACCTTCATGTCGGCGTATCCCGTGCTCAAAGAGGACCAGTTCAGCCACAAGGTCGAAGGCGCGGAGAAATGGCAATCGGCGATGACATTCAAGTTCGTCGGCGCGCTCAAGGGCATCACGACGCAACAACCGCACGTGATGAAGGCGCTGGCGTTGGGCATTGCGCTGGGATTGCTGATTGAAATCATCCGCAAGCTCGTCAAGCGAAGCCCGGCTTACAAGCAATGGAGCAAGGAGAAGCGGAATGGCCGCGTCTTCGATTTCCTTTTCGACGCCGTTTTCGTGGCCAGCCCGTACGCTTCCTCCTTCGGCGGGTTTGTCGAATTGCCAACGGTGCTTTGGTGGACGTTTGGAGGATTGATCCCGTCGGCTTACGAATGGATCGTGGCGAAGTTGAAACCCGCCCACCCGGCCCACACTCAGAGCGAAGTGCCCGAAGACATGAGCACGATGTCGTTGACCGGTGGCGGTTTGATTGCGGGCGATTCCCTGGCAGCGCTGAGCGTGGGGATTTATGGACTGCTGAGAACGGTGTTGAAATAATTTGTGGATGCCCCATGAGTGCCGTCGGCTCGCCGGGCAATTTCTCGCTACGCCGAGGCTCCAAGCGCAAACTCCACGCTTTGCGGCTGTTTCACTTGCTCGGAGGCGTCGAGGAGTTCAATCGAGAGCACCCGGCCCGCTTTGTCGTAATCGAAGACAAGTCCATCACGAATCTCGTCACTCTCCACAACCTTGCCAGGCCGCAAGATGATCGAAAGAGTGTCGGTTTCCCGGTCGTAAATGACTTTCATAACTATTGCCAATATTTCGCTACCTTACTCGCCTTATAGGCCGTGACAACATGATAAGCGCTGACGACCTCTTTCACAACGACGCGCATCAAAAGATGTCCACGCGGACCGAGCTTTGATTGATAGATTTCCCGCCCCTTCCGCGAAGGCACAATCTGGCCAGGATTGCGAATAACTTCCTCCACCTCGCGCTGCGAGATGCCGCGCCGCTTCATTTCGAAGCGGGCGTGGCCTGAAGTGTAGATGGGTTTGCCGGGCATCGGCTTACTTCACTCCAATCTTCTTCAAGAACGGTTCGATGGAGCGCTGCCGGCCAAGGAATTTCTCGATGGACACATTCACGTCACGCGAATCGCCCACCGCATAAATCTCGTCACGCAACCGGCGGCCCGCATTCACGTCCAAATAGCCGTCCGGTGATTTCTCAAACACGGTGGCCATGTCGGCGGCGATGGCATCGGCCCAGGCGTAACCATAGTAGCCGGCGTCGTAGCCGGTGAAGTGCCCGAAATAGGCGGGCAGCGCGGTGTTTTCGGGCACAGGCAGGAAAACGTCGCTCAGTGTTTTGTTCGCGAGCGGGATGGCGTCGTTGACATTGGCCTCGGTGATTTGCGTGTGCAGGTTCAGGTCCATCAAGCCGAAGCTGAGTTGCCGCCGGTAAAAGCAGCCGTAGGTGGCGTACTTGGAGGCCTTGAGCTGACCCAGGATTTCCGGAGGAATCTTTTTGGACGGATCCCGATAGTCGGCGGCGAAACTGTCGAGCACCTTCTTGTCCCACACCCAGTTTTCCAGCATCTGCGACGGGGCTTCGACGAAATCGCGCGGCACACTTGAGCCCGAGAACCGCGCGAACCGCGCCCGCGTCAGGACGCCGTGCATCGCGTGGCCGAATTCGTGGAAGAGGGTTTCCACATCGCTGTGTTTTAGCAGCGAGGGCTTGTCCGCGGAGGGCGGCGGGAAGTTACAGACGAGCGAACAGACCGGGCGCTGGTAGGTCCCGTCGGCCAGCCGCTTGCCTTCGGTGATGCCGAACACGGCGAAGTGATTGTATTTGCCCTCGCGCGGGAACAGGTCGAGGTAGAAGAAACCCAGAGGCTCGCCGGTCTGTGTGTCGGTCACCGCCCAAAGCTGCAGGTCATCCACCCACTTGTAAGGCGGCTCGACGCGCTGGAAGGTGACGCCAAAGATGCGCTGGTAAATCGCGAACATCCCGTCGAGCACGCGCTGCATCGGAAAATAGACGCGAAGCTGTTCGGCATCCACGGTGTATTTTTGCTTCTTCAACTGCTCCGCGTAATAGCGCCAATCCCAAAGATAAATCTGCGCGTTCGGATAGCCGGTTTCCCTTACTTTCAGTTTGCGCAACTCAACCAGTTCGGCGTCGAGCTTGGGTTGCAAGCCAGTCTTTAGCCGTTGCTCGAAATCAATCGCGGTCTGGCCGTCCTTGGCCATCTTGACTTCGATCTGGTAGTCCGCCCAGGATTTATAGCCGAGCTTCTTCGCGATCTGATCGCGGAGCGCGAGGATTTTCTGAATCAGCGGAACATTCCCGGCCATCGCGAGACGGTGTTGCTCGGTGATCACGCGCTTGCGGACATCTTCCCGCGTGGCGTTTTCCATGACGGCGAGGTATTGCCACGTCACGTTGACCTGGATGGTGTATTCATCATCGCCAGTCTTGACGCCCGGACTGCTCAGAACGCTGTCCGGCACGCCTTCGAGTTCGGCCTTGGTGAACTTTAGGGCTTTCTGCGCCTTGGTGACGTT
>CAZNOE010000219.1:0-8690 GCA_964574525.1 uncultured Bifidobacteriaceae bacterium | reverse complement strand
TGAGTTCATCACTTCATCCACCCGGCGAGCGCATGAAGATCGTTCAGGTTCATGCGCGCCAATGCGCCGTGCGGGCAGGCGCGCTCGCACGCTGGACCGCCCGGGTTTTCCACGCACAGGTCGCATTTGGTTGCCTTGCTGATGGGTTTGGAATCCTTGTCCACCATGAAGGCGCCGCCCTCGTCGCGGATGTCCACCATGCGGATGGCGTCGTAGGGACAATTGTTGTAGCACGCCTGGCAGCCGATGCAGGTGACGGGATTGATGACCACCTGCCCGGCGAAGGACTCGCGGTGGATCGCGCCCGTCGGACAGCCAATCATGCAAACCGGATCGGCGCAGTGCATGCAGGCGTTGGCAATCATCAACCGTCCGCTCGCGGGGCCGTGGCGGAGGAAACGCGGATTGTTGTCGTGCGTCGAGGCGCACGCGCGCACGCAATCGTCACAACGCGTGCAGCGTTCCAGGTCAATGACCATCGCGGCGGTGCCGTTGAAGAAGCGGTTTTCCGTGAGAAATTCCAAGACGTCCGCGCCGATCTTGCTTAGCGCTTCGGTCTGCGAGGTTTCCGCCGGCATCCCGTCCAGGTCCTGCGTCGTCGCAGAAATGAGCGCCGGCAATTCCCCGGGTGGCAGGGTCGGCAGGACGATTTCCTCCATGACGCGCGTGGGCACAATCAACAAATGCGTGTAGCCGATGGCGCGGAGTGTGAATTGGAAATCCGCCGGCTGTTGCGGTTGCCGCCAGTTGTGCGCGATTTCGTTGAAGCCGAAGAATTGTCCCGCACCAATGTAGTTGAGCGTGCGCTCGCCGCTGCCAAATTTATGGCTCACGCGCGCAAAGCCCGCGCGGACCAGGACCACGCCGTTGGGATAGTCGCCCTCGTTGACGATGACCGGCTCTTTCTCCGGGCGCACACTGCCGGCCTGCGCGAGGCGCTTGTAGTCGCCAGACCAGTCGTAGTCGCCGTAAGTCGCGAATTCGATCTGCCCGGCCACGCGCTCGAGTTGCTCCTCTGATAGCCGGCGAAACAGAGGCATGGCGCGAAGATACGAGGCCAGCGCTCGCGCCCGGTAAATCCTGGTAATATGCTGCTGCAACTGGTCGTCGTGGCGCATCAAGTCGCGCAATCCCTGCCAGCGGATTTCCAGCAACTCCGCCTGGTCGCTTTCCGCAAAAATAGTGGAAGTCCGCGGCATCCGGCTGAGCGCGGCGATTTCACCAAAGAAATCTCCAGCGGTCATCTCCTCGGTCCGATGCCGGTTCAGCACTCGGGGCAAATCCTGGAGAAACACGCGCACCTCCTTGTTGCCGTACTGCCGCGCACCCACGCCTGCATCCTGCCGCAACTGTGCGCGGCTGAAACTTTCGGGTGGGCGGCGAGCCGACCACAATTGCGCCAGGGTGCGAAGCACACCTTTTTTTCCGGGCGCCTGCCGGCCAAGCAACGGGGGCGGCAAGTCCGGGCTGAGCACGACACGCGCTGTGCCGGAGAGGATCAGAAACGCCGATGTGCCGTAGTCGCCCTGGCGCACGATGATTTCACCTTTGCGATAGCGGCGGATGCTGGTGTCGTGCCGCAGGATTTCTCGCAGCGGCGTGCGCTTCGGAAATTTTTCCGCGTCCATCTGGCTGAACGGCGCAATGGTGAGCAGGCGGTCCACCACCGCGTCGGTCATGTCCGGGTCAAACGCGGCGTCCCAGCGTTGCGGGCGTTGAACGATTGGCGCTGCGATGGGCATATCAGGCGTCCAGGACCAAGTCAGCTTCGGGGCGGCAAATGCAGGTCAGGCAGGCGCCGTGTTCGGGTTCGGCATCCGGCGGTTTCAAGTAATGCACACTGCCCGACTTGATGGCGACCAGGCACGAACCGCAACTCCCGGCGCAGCAGCCGGAATCAATCCGCACGTCCTGCGACCGCGCGAACTCGAGCAAGTTTCCCGCCGCCGGCGCCCAGTGGACGGTTTTCCCGGAGCGGCTGAACGTCACCTTCAGCTTGGATAGGAGATCTGTTTCAGTAGGAGTGGGCGGTGTGATTTTCTTTTTCACCGTCGCCGGGCCGAAGGCTTCGAAATACACATCCTTCTCCGGCACGCCCCACGCTTCGAGGCCGTCGCTGATGCTTTTCATGAATGCGCCGTTGCCGCAAAGGTAGTATTCGAAATTGTTCGAAGGGAGCAGTTCCTTCAGCAGTTCGATGCTGACCCGCCCTTCATGATGGTAGTCGCGGCCTTTGACGTCGTTCGCACCGGGCCGGCTGTAGCAGACGTGCAAGTGGATGTTCTCGTGCTCGGCGGCGAGCTTTTCCAGTTCGGCTTTATGGATGTGTTCCTGCGTGTTGCGAACGCCGAAGAAAAACCACGTTTCGCGTTTTGATCCGCTGGCGGCAATGGCGTTGGCCATGCTCAACATCGGCGTCACGCCCACGCCGCCAGCGATGAGCACGATTGGATTGTTCTTCGTCATGTCGAGGAAGAAGTGGCCGGTCGGTGCTTTCACGTTGAGGATGTCGCCCTCCTTCACCGCGTCGCAGAAGAAGCTGGAGGCCGCGCCGGGCGGCAAATCCGGTTTGTCCGGCGGCGCTTTCTCCTTCTTGATGGTGACGCGGTAATAATCCGTGCGGTGCGGGCCGTCGGAAATGGAATAGCAGCGGACCAGCGGCTTGTCGCGCCCGGGGATGTCGAGTTGAAAGGTGAGATATTGACCGGGCTTGAACGGCGGCAGCGGCTTGCCGTCGTGCGGCTTCAAGTAGAACGCGCAAACGTCCTCGCACTCGCGGGCTTTTTTGGCGACCGAGAATTTTCGGTAGCCATTCCAAACCAAGCGGGTCTGTTCGACCTCCTGACAACGCAGCCTGGTTTCCTGAACTTGCAGGCGCAACTTTTCCAATACGGCCCGCTGCTGTACGCGATCGGAAAAGAATCGCAGCAATCCCCTACCCGCTTCAATTACGACCTGGATCAACAGCGCCGCCACGAGCAGGAGCCCGACGGTCAAACCAAGTTTTCCTCCGACAAACGCGTGCAGTGTGTCAAATAGGGATTGCATCAAGACTTCGGCTCAATTAACAAATCCCGCGTGCGGCGTAAATCACTTAGTTCCACGTTGCCCCGCGTTCGCATCTTCGCCCTCGCCGCGATTTTGGGAATTGTCGGGCTTCGATTTGCCGCGGCGGAGTCCACTCAAGCCGGCGGTGCTTCCCGATTTCTGGGCGCGACATCGTGCGGCAGTTCCGGCTGCCACGGGGGCGGCGGACAAAACCAGAACCAAAACCTGGTCTGGTCGTTGCAGGATTTTCATTCGCAACGGCCGTATGCCACGCTCACTACTGCGCGCTCCAAACAAATCGCAGACGCTTTGCAAATCAAAGATCCCAGCGCCGACAATCGCTGCACCTCCTGCCACGCGCCATTACGCGAAGTCCCGGAATCTCTCCGCGCCGAAGCATTCAGGATCAGCGAGGGAGTTACCTGCGAAAGTTGTCATGGCCCGGCGGAAGCCTGGCTGCGGCCACACACGCGATCCGATTGGTCCCGCGCTGACCGCGTATTTGCGGGAATGCGCGACCTGAAAAGTCTCTACGTGCGCGCCAACACCTGCGTCGCGTGTCACCAGACCGTGGCCACGCCGTTGCTCCAAGCCGGTCACCCGGAATTGATTTTTGAGCTGGACGGGCAATGCGTTTCGCAACCCAAACACTGGCGGGAGAAGGAGAATTGGAACGGCGCGCAGGCGTGGTTGGTGGGCCAGGCGGTGGCCTTGCGCGAAATGAGCTGGCAATTGTCGCGCGAGGCCAAGCCGGATGAAAAGCTGGCCGTACGGTGGAGCGCGCTTTTATGGCTTCTGCAAAAGCTCGATCGACTCGACGCGGGATTCCCGAACTTTGGTGGAATTTCACTGGAACCCGCCACGCAGAACTTCGACGCGACATTGAAGGCAAGCGATGAACTCGCGAAGCGCGTCTCCGCGACCCAATGGACAGACCCGATGTCGCGCAAAGCACTGAAAGCACTCCTTTCCACGCGCAGCGATTTTCTGGAACCAACCGCAGCGGGCCAGTCCCCAGCACGCCGCGCCGAACGACTGGCTTTGGCATTGGACAGATTATTGGCTTCCATCAAAAGGTTTCGGCCAGGCGATTCCGGTGATGTGAACCTGAATCTGTTGTTCAAGCAGATCCAGTCCCTGCCGGAGTTTAACGCTTCAAAATTTGTCAAGGCATTGGATCAACTTACCCATTCTTTGGGTGACTGATCCTGATCGTCCTCTGGGGTATCCCCGTAACTCGTCCAACAGATCGGCCAAGGTTGTCCGGTTTGACCTCAGGGCCGCCGCACAGACTTTTTTGCCTCCTTCGCTGGATAGTCTTCGCTGCTTCCGGCTGAGGCGGGTATGACGTTTGTCGGCGGCGACACGCCAGCGGCCAGCATTACGCGCTGAATCGCGGTAATGGTTTCCGCGGAAGGCTTGAAGTTTCCGGGACGGTGGCCCTCCGCGATCAATAACGGCGTCCAGCCATACTTGTTCTTCCGATTCCAAATCTCAATTTTGGCCCCCTTATCTGCGAGGAACTGCACCACCTTCGGCAGATTCTTGTAGGCGGCGCCGTGCATGGCCGTTTCGCCGTTGGCATCCACCGCATTCACATCAATGCCAAGGTCCAGGAGCAGTTGCGCCGCTTCGAGCACTTCGGGCTCCTCTCCGGCGGTTTCATTTGCGGCGGCTGACCCGACGCCGATTCCACACGCGACCATGAGCGGCGTGCAGTTATCAACATTCCCCAGCAGCGGATTCGCGCCCAGCTCGACCAGCAAGCGCATGTAAACGGTGTCGGCAGTTGCGGCGGCCATCAGGAAAGGCGTCGCGCCGACCTTGTTCCATAGGCCCGGGCCGCCTTTGCCGTTCTTCAACTGCGCATTCACGTCCGCGCCGCGCTCCACCAGCTTCTTTATGAACTGGACGCTGCTCAACTTTCCAGAGCCAAGCGGGGGTGGCGCTCCTTCGTCTTCGCCACGCTGGGGCTTACGGACCCAGGTCATTACGTGAAGCGGTGTGTATCCCGAACGCTGGTCATTCGGATCAGCACCCGCTTTGACCAGTTCCAACGCCAAATCAAAATGACCATTCTCAACCGCCAGAATCAATGCGCTGCTTCCCTTGGGTGGATTTTTGCCAGAGGGTTTTCGCGGCTGCAAGGTTTCGTTCACGTCCGCGCCCGCTTTCAACAAGGCGCGAACAACCTCAGTCCGGCCTTCGCGCGCGGCGAAGAACAACGGCGTGAATCCGGAGTCGGCCAACGGCGTGCGAAAATCCGCGCCCGCCTTGATCAACAATTCAACCACCGCAGCATGACCGTCCGCTGCCGCCCACATCAACGCGGTCTGCCCTCGCCTTTCCTTCGCATCAACGATTGCGCCGCGCGAAAGCAGCGCCTTCACCGGGGCGACCTTGCCCGTGCGCGCGGCGGTCATCAGAACCGTTTCCCCGCCGCGAAGAGTCGTGTTCGGGTCCGCGCCAGCCGCAAGCAGCGACTCGACCAATTCGGTGTTTCCATTCACGCAGGCCAGCGAGAGGGGCGTCACACCGTAACGGTTCGTGGCGTTTACATCGGCCCTCGCCTTGATCAACAGCTTCGCTGTTTCGACATCGTCCAGATGAGCAGCCCAGTGGAGAGCTGTCATTCCGTCAACCTGCGGCGCGTTTACGTCAACGCGCTGTTTGAGCAGCGCGCGAATGCCCGCGCGATCCGACTTTTCGGCGGCATCTGCCAGTGGCGACTTGGCGCTGGCCGCAGGGCTGGATGCTGCGAGCAACATCGCCAATCCGACTGCGCCAAATTGTTTCATACTCGTCGGGATACTCTTCCGGTTTTTTGGTGGTGTCCAGATTTGAAGTTTGCCTGCCTTTCCGTGAAACGGACGCCGCTATTTTGCGAGATGAAAGCTTCGTGCGGGGCGCGTGCTCATGTGCTTTGCCCGCACCAAGTTCAGGAAATCACGCAGAGGCAAACGGGTTTGACTACGCGCAGGCCGGTGACGTGCTTGAAGTCCTCTTCGTTCCGCGTCAGGATCTTGCTGTCCAGGAGCATCGCTCAATCCCGGCCCGGCAACGGACGGTCTTTGCGGATTTCACGCTGCCATGCCACAGGGTCGGTGGTCTTCTTGAACGTGCCCAGCTTCCGCAATTCACGAAGCGCGGCCAGCGCCGTCTCCTGCGTCGGGCGGTCGGTTGTCTCCGGCTCGCTTTCCAGCGTGGCGACGACATTAACCTTCCCACGCCGCAGATTCTGAGGCACGGGCAGGTGCAATGTCCCGTCGGCATCAGCTTCCAAAATAGCGGTGATCGTGCTCATGGCGGAAAAACTAGCCCATCTACGCCGCAGTGTCAGCCCGAAATTCAAGGGAACAGGTTATTCCTCCTGAGTTACCGTGTCGCGGTTGGGTGGTATTTGACCTGCCGCGCCGAAGCTTGGCGCAGGCGGGTGTGCAATCACCAACCGCCGCGCAGGGTCAGGCGGCAGCGACCACGGGCGATTCGTGCAACACAATCAGTTTTCCAGCGGGCACGGGCAGCAACGCATACGCCCGTCCGTCGCGGCCGGCGAATTCCACTTCAAACGCCGTCCCGTCATAGGTCATCACCACCGTGCCGATTTGCCCGCGCCGCAACGTGAGCGGCTGGCCGGTTTCAAAATGCTTGGCGGACACGTCGTCGAGCAGGGCGACCACATCATGCATCTGGATGGCTGCATTCATGGTTCAAACGATATAACAGGTCGTGAGTCTTGGAAAGTCCTCGTTGCGGAGCACGATCCAGCCCGTGAGGACGGTCGCGCTGCCACGACCGCTCGTCATGGCAAAACGCAGGTTGAATACTTCTCCAAAGCCATTGTCTCCGCGCGCTTCGGCTGCATCCGACGAGGCTGCTGCCGACTGAATGGCCGCACGCAGCAGTTCCACATTGGCTTGCGTGATGCCCAGCGCGGAATCAAAAACCCGCGCTTTGTTCCGGCCTTCCCGGTGCAGAGGATTGAGAGAATAATCCTCCAGCTTCGTGCCGAGATCGCAGTGTTGGCCGTTGGGCAATTTCATTTCTTGGCGCTGTTTTCCGCGAGTTTGATTTCTTCCGGCGAAAGGCCGTAGAGCGAATACACCAACTCGTCTAGTTCCCGCTCTAAAGTTTCGGCGACGAGTGCGCGCGCTTGTTCAGGCTTCATGATTCCTGCGGATTTTGTAAGCGACTTTTGCTTCCGACGCGGTCATGGGTTCGGATTCTTCTTTGGGCGCGATGGTGACGCGAATGGTTGCGCCGAGGATTTCCGCGACGCGGCGCAACATGGTCAGGGAGTGGCCTTCGTAGGACGGCGATTCGAGGCGGCTGATGTTTTGCTGGGAGGTGCGCAGTTTGCGCGCGAGGTCTTTTTGGGAAAGACCTGCTTTTTCGCGCAGCGCCGTTAGCTGCAAGGCCACGTCCCACGCCTCGCCTGCGCGCTTGAACCGCTCGGCAAAATCCGGGTCGCGGAGTTGCTCTTCCAGAAAAAGATCAAAGTTCGTCTTGCTCATAAAACATATCGTTCCTTCCAGTCGCGCATCCGCTCCCGCGCGGTGTCGAGGTCGTGCGCCGGAATCGCCTGGCCTTTGTTGCGGACGCCATGCACCGCGATGATGCGACGGCCTTTCACAAGGAACCACGAAGACCAGCCGCAGCAGGTTCGTCATGAGCGGCCATCGAAATAAATCCGCTGTGCCCGCCCTTTCCGACGTGCTGCGGCTGGTCGAGGACGACACAGCCGCGCTCCCCGCCAAATCAGGACACTACCAGTTTTTTGTCGGATGCGTCGTGCGCGGCGAATCAGATTGAAAGCGGCTGGAGCAGTTGGTCAATTTTGCCATTGCTGTCGGCAAAGGAGTCGAGGTGGACACCCACTTTTTCGAGCAGCGTCAGGTGGAGATTGGCCAGGGGCTTGGGTTTGTCATACTTGATGTGACGCCCGCCTTTCATTCCGCCGGCGGCGCCACCGGCGACAAGGATCGGCAGGTTCGTGTGGTCATGGACGTTGGGATTGCCGATGCCGCTGCCGTAAAGATAGAGCGAATGGTCGAGCAATGTGCCATTCCCTTCCGGCGTGGCCTTCAACTTCCCGAGGAACTCGGCAAACAGCGACACATGGAATTGATTGATCTTGGCCATCCGCGCGATCTTTGCCGGATCGTTGCCGTGATGCGAGAGCGGGTGGTGCGGATCGGGAACGCCGATCTCGGGGTAAGTGCGATTGCTGGTTTCGCGCGCGAGCTGGAACGTGATGACGCGCGTGACATCGCCTTGCAGCGCCAACACCTGCAAGTCGAACATCAATCGCGCGTGATCGGCGTAAGCGGCCGGCACACCCACTGGTCGATCCAGATCCGGCAGCGGATTGTCCGCCGTGTTGGCCTCGGCCTTCTGAATACGGCGTTCGACTTCGCGGACGGTCTCGAGGTAGTGGCTGATCCTGGCGCGGTCGCCGGGACCGAGGTTGCGTTGAAGCCGGCTGATATCGTCGTTGAACGAGTCGAGCAGGCTCGCCTTTTTTCGGAGCGCGGCGCGGCGTTCGGCGATACTGCCGCCTTCGCCGAACAGGCTTTCAAAAACGATTCGCGGATGGGCCTCCGCCGGCAGCGGCGTCGTCGGCGACGACCATGAAAGATTAT
>CAZNOE010000218.1:0-8744 GCA_964574525.1 uncultured Bifidobacteriaceae bacterium | reverse complement strand
TGATGCTCACGTTCTTGATCGGCTTGGCGGAAAATTTTTCCGTGTTGAGCGGATATACGTAGCTCACCAGCCCGGAGTCGGCCTTGAGAATTTGCGTGTAGGAAATCGTTATGCGCTTTTTACTGTGCGGCTCGATGGGAAAGATGCGCACCTTGAACACATCGCGGTCGGCGTATTCCATGAGCGCCGGATCGCGCGCCTTGCGGACGATGTCCTCGTAAATCTGGCGCGCCTTCGCCGCCGGCAGCAACTCGGCCTGGACCTGCCGACCGCCGATGTCCATGGTGAACTTGTCAATCTGCGCGCCTTTGGGGATGGGAAACAAGTACGTGCCTTCGAGCCGCGACGGGTTCGGGTTGTAAAACTCCTGGTCCACCGAGGTGGTTGCGACCTGGCCGTCAATCTTCACGTTGACATGATGGTAAACGACCTCCAACGGGGCGAAGATGTAGGGCCGTGGCGTCGGTGGCCAATGTGGCGGAGGCAGCGGAATCGGATGCGGCGGGCGCGGCCCGGGCCACCAGTGTGTTTCGTTCACAATGATAAACCCATCGGCGCGACACTGCGGAACGAACGTGACCAAGCCGAACAAAACCAGCAAAGCCGGGAGAGCAAGCAACCGTTTCATGCTGCATTGGACGGCGGCGGCAGGGAAATACTCCCCATGATTTCAACCGCCGAAACGCAGGGGCGCAGAAGAGAAAAGGGCTGACGGTGGTAGTCGCTCTTCACTTCGGTTCAATCGACAAAAGCATCTCCGGCTTCTGTCGGCGAACTGGACGGAGGACCCTTGGCGCCCCAGAGCACTTTGGAAAGACTGAAGTATTTGCCGGAGGCCCTTTCGCGCCCCACGCGCACGGGCAAGGCCAGCGCGCCAAAAGGGGTGAGCCAATGGAGGGAGCGCCAGCGCTGGGCGCTGAAGCGGCCCGAGCGGGCGGCCCGCCAGGCCGACTGGAAGGCCGCAAAGCCTTGGGCCTAGAGATCGCGACCCGCGGCGCGGGTCGCCTCGACCATGGCCCGTTCCAAATCATTGACCGATTCGAAGCGCCGGTTAGATTGCGCTGACACAAACCGAGAGGGTTAGCGCCGTCCCCCTACCAGGCTCCTCCCTACTTGATCGTGTGGTTGAGCCTTAATCTTTACCCCACAACTGACAATCAAAGAACACCAGCCTGAGGCGGTGCGCCTTTGCTCGAAATAGTTTATACAGATTCCGCAATTCCGGTGTCTATGGAGTAGAACTGTGAACTTGGGCCACACACCAGCTTGGTGCGAACGGTTATACAAAGCGAAAGCGGCCGAATTGATTCTTTACGGCCGCGCGCTGGGCCTTGCGCACAGCGAAGCGGAGGACGTGTTGCAGGAGACGTTCGTGGCGCTGTTGCAACTTTCCGGGCGGCCCGAACAGCCGGAGCGTTATTGCGTGCGGAGTTTCCGCAACCGCGCGCTGAATTATCGCCGTTCCTTCTGGCGCCGAGTGGCGCGGGAATTTGAATCAGCCCGCTGGTTTGAACGGACCGCTTCGGAGTCGCACGCCGAACGCGCAGCGATGCGCTGTCTGGCCGGGCTACCGGTGCCGCAACGTGAGGTGATCGTGCTCAAGATCTGGCAACAGTACACGTTCGAAGAGATCGGCGACCTGCTCGGCATCTCGCCGAACACCGCCGCGGGCCGGTATCGCTATGGCCTGGAAAAGTTGCGGGCCTGTTTGGAAGGAGAAAATTATGAACGAGACGAACCCATTGGAGACGCAGTTGCGTTCCTGGACACCGCGCCGCCCGTCGGCGGGGCTTGAGCGGCGGCTTTTTCACCGCCTCAAGGGCGCGCCGCGCCCGGCACATTGGCTGAACTGGCTGGTCCCAGTCACCGCCTGCCTGCTTTTTGCCTGCCTGATCCTGAATCAGCAAGACGCGGCGAACATTTCCGCCACGCCACGATCCGGGACGATGGTGGCCCTGATCCTCAGCAACCAGAGCTACGCGGCCTATTTGCCTGGCAGCTTCCAGCGTTCGGTCAACCGGCTGGACACTTTTGGATGGACAAACGGGGGCGGTTCCACTTCTTCTATGCACTCTTTGTCGCCGTTTAAGGCGAATGATTGACGATGACCATGGAAAAACCGAAGTCGCCTCCCGCCAAGGGCCAAGGCGGGACAACCCCTCCCGCCAAGCCGCCCGCCAAACCGCCTCTGCCCGCACCGGTCCCAGCCCATGTGCCGCCGTTGTTTCGCAAGATTGACTGGCTTACGTTCGCGGTCACCACATTCGTGGTGTGGTTGGGCTATTATTTGACGCTGGCGCCGGACCTGGGTCTTGAAGATTCCGGCGAACTGGCCGTGGGTTCGTTCTACGCGGGCATTCCACATCCGCCGGGTTATCCGGTCTGGACGATCTACACGTGGTTCTGGACGCTCCTCCCGTTCAAGAACGTCGCCTGGCGCGTCGCGCTGGGTGAGGCCACCGCGGGCGCGGTCGCGTCGGGGCTGCTGGGTTTCCTCGTCTCGCGCGGCAGCAGCATGATGATGGAGGGCATCGCGGAGTTGAAGAATATTGACCGCCGATGGGAGAGCGCCATTTGCGTGGTGGCCGGCTTCGTGGCGGGCACGTTGCTCGGCTTCAACGGCTACATGTGGAGCCAATCAGTAATCGTGGAGGTTTATTCCTTCAGCGTCCTCTCAATGATGGGAGTGATGCTGTGTCTGCTGCGCTGGCTGTATGCGCCGCATCAGCACCGCTACCTTTGTCTGGCGTTTTTCATGCACGGCATCTGCTTTAACAATCACCAATCGTTGCTGGTGATTGCGATTGGGATGGAAGTTTTCGTGTTGGTCGTCGAACCCAAATTGGGCCGCGACTTCTTTTTCTGGAATGTCGTTGTGTATATCGGCGGACTGATCGGGGGCAAGATGGGTTTCCTCGGAGTGTTGACCAGTAACACGCCGGTGTACGTCATTTTCAATATCATCGGGCTGATTTCGGCCGGGGTTTGGGTGTGGCTGACCATCCAAACCCGCAAACGGTTCATCGAATTGGGGCGGGACCTGGCCATGGTCGGCAGCTTGGGTTACCTCGCCATTATTTTTGGGGTCATTACCAGTTACGTAACGACCTTCGAAAACTCCAAAGGCGGGCTGGCTCTGGTCAATTTACTGGGCATCGGGGCAATCATACTATTCGTCCGCCTGGTCCAGAAAACCAAAATGTTTTCGCGGGAATGGCTGGTGACACTCGCTTGTGGCGGCACCTGGTCGCTCGGCACCGCCTTTTATCTCTACATGGCGGTGGCGGGCATGACGTGCCCGCCCATGCAATGGGGCTATCCGCGCACCGTGGAAGGATTTTTCCACGCGTTCACGCGCGGCCAATACGAGAAAATCCATCCGACTTCAGGCTCCGGTGACAACATAGTGGAACAGACGGTCAGCTTCATCACCACTTACGCGAAGCAGATGTGGATTTATCTCGATGGATTGCGGGAGGAATTCAGCCTCGTCTTTCTGCTGATCGCGCTGGTGATGTTTCTTTTTTACCGGGCGATGCAGAAACGTGAGCGCGCCTGGACCCTCGGCGTCACCGCAATTTTTCTCACCCTGGGGCCATTCCTACTCGTGCTGCTCAATCCGCCGGCTGACCGGCAAGCCAAGGAACTCATCCGCGTTTTCTTCACGGCCTCCCACGTCCTCATCGCGATGGGTGTCGGTTACGGGATGACGCTGATCGCTGCCTCCATGGCAACGCAGTACGAACGATTCCGCAACTGGTTTTGGGCGGGCGGTGCGGTGGCTACGGCTTTGGCGCTTTTCTCCCTTGCCGAAAGCACGCAAGCGGTCTCTGGAGCGCATCCGAATCTCAACGGGCTTCAACTCTTTTTCCACGCGGTGCAAGGCGCCTTTCAAAAGGACCAATACGGGCTGCCCATCCACGCTGGCATGATCTTGCTGGCCATGACGTTGATCTTCACCGCCGCCGTCTTGCTCTGGCGCAAGCGCGCACCGATGGGCCTCACGCTCCTGCTTTTTGCGATAATGCCGCTGCACTCGGTGATGACCCATTGGTTTGAAAACGAACAGCGCGGCCACATGTTTGGTTATTGGTTTGGCCACGACATGTTCACGCCGCCGTTCACGAAGCCGGATGGCAAACCCAGCTACGATCCCAAACTCCGCGCAGAGATGATGAAAGACCCGGAGAAGGGCAAGCTCATCTATCCGGAGATGACGCGTGACGCGATCCTCTACGGCGGCACCGATCCTGGCCGTTTCTGCCCCACCTACATGATCTTTTGCGAAAGCTTCATCCCGCCAAGTTGCAAGAAGGACACTGATCCGCTCTTCGACCGCCGCGACGTTTACATCATCACGCAGAACGCGCTGGCGGACGGCACCTACCTCGAATACATCCGCTCGCATTACAACCGCAGCACGCAGAAGGACCCGCCGTTTTTCCAGGAACTGCTCCGCGGAAAGAAGGAACAGGAGCAAGGCTACAAAACGAATTTCCTCGCGTGGATTGCCGGCAAAGTGCTCGACACCCCATTTGAAAAACTGGGCGCGTCCATTGAAGCGCGCCGTCGCCGCGAAGGGGTTTATCCGCCGAAAGAAATGTATATCGCGTCGCCGGAGGACTCCCAACGGTGCTTCCAGGAATATTTATCGGACGCGCAACAACGGCTTCAGAAAGGCCAGCTCAAACCCGGCGAAGACGTGCGTTACGTTGAGAACCGCGTGCAGGTGTCCGGTCAGGTGGCCGTAATGTCCATCAACGGCCTGCTCACCAAGGTGATGTTCGACCATAACCCGACCAATGAGTTCTTCGTCGAGGAGAGCTTCCCGCTGGAGTGGATGTATCCGCATCTGACGCCCTTCGGTGTCATCATGAAGATCAACCGCCAGACGTTGCCTTCGTTTCCGGAGGAAGTCTTTGCGCGGGACCATGAGTTTTGGGCGCAGTATTCCGAGCGGTTGATCGGCAATTGGATCACCTACGACACGCCCGTGAAAGAAATCGTGGCGTTTGTGGAAAAGGTGTATTTGCGGCATGACTTCAGCGGCTTCAAGGGCGACCGCAAATTCGTGCGCGACGACCAGGCGCAGAAGGCTTTTTCCAAGCTGCGCAGTTCCATCGGCGGCATCTACGCGTGGCGCATGAGCGCGCAGTGCCCGCCCGAGTTTCGGCCCAAGACCAACGAAGAATTCGAGCGTGTTCGGAAAGAGGCTGATTTCACGTTCCGCCAGTCGTTCGCGTTTTGTCCTTACAGTCCGGAAGCGGTCTTTCGTTACGTCCAACTGCTCACCCAGTTCGGGCGCTACGAGGACGCCGTGCTGATCGCGGAAACCTGCCTGAAGCTTGATCCCTACAATGGTCAGGTCATCGGTCTGGTGCAGAATCTGCGCGGCGTCAGGAAGCAGGCGGCGGAATTCGAGCAGAGGCAAAACACTTTGCAGCAGATGGAGGCGTCCGTAACGAACAACCCCACGAATTACCAGGCCGCGTTCGACCTCGCCATCACCTATCTACAAATGCAGCAAACCAATCGCGCTGTTGCGGTGCTCGAACGCATCCTCAATAACCCGCGCGTGGACCTAACCGCCCTCATCGTCGTCGCCCAGGCTTATCGGCAGATCGGCGATGGGGCCAAATCCACCGCCGTGCTTGATCGCGTCGTCAACGACCCGAGCGCGCAGCCGAACGTCCTTCTTGCCGCAGCGCAAGCCTACGCGGCCACGGGAAACATTCCCGGAACGGAGGCAGCGCTCGAAAAGCTGGCCAAGCTGTTGCCGGACGCACCTGAAGCCTGGTACGACCTCGCCTCGCTGAAAGCCAGGCTCGGAAAATCGGCTGAAAGCCTCGAGGCCCTGCGTCACGCTTTGGAAAACAGCGCCAAACGTCTCGCCAGCGACCCTAAGGCCGCGGATTTGCGCGCCAGCGTAAAAACGAATCCTTACTTCAATACTTTGCGGCAGACGCCGGAGTTCCAGAAGCTGATGCCTCCCTAATAGCACGCCTGTCCTTTCCTCCTCGTCCTTCTTCTCGAAAGAACTCAGGAGAATCCGAGGGGCAAGCGACGACAACGACGACGATTTCGGACCCGTGCCCTCGGCACAGCAGTCACATCGCAGTTGCCCACGTTCCTCCAATCGTCTAATTTCTCCAGTCTTTGAAATCGTTATCAATCGTCTGTTACGCATGAGCAAAGCTCGGAAAAAAGAAGTTCCCGATGATAATGCCCCGGCGTCCGACGCCGCGCAGCCCGTCGCTGTCGAAGCAGTCATGCCACTGGAGCCCGGCACGGTGACAGCCGGCCAACTGGAGGAATTACAATCCCGCGCAGCCAAAGCGGACGACAATTGGGAACGCCTGTTACGCACCACCGCTGATTTCGAGAACTTCAAAAAGCGGGCCGTGCGCGAGCGGCAGGACGCGATCAAGTTTGCCAACGAAGGCTTGCTCCAAAAGCTCATTACGGTGCTGGACAGCTTTGACATGGCGCTTGCCGCCGCCCAATCCGGTCCGGCGGATGGACAATCCCTCCAAGCGGGCATTGCTATGACCCAACAGCAGCTTCGAAACGCGCTGGCCGAAGCCGGCCTGGAAGAAGTGGACGCCAGCGGGAAACCCTTTGATCCGAACCTGCACGAAGCCGTGTCGCAACAGGAAACTGATGCCGTGCCGGAAGGCTACGTTGTCCAACAACTTCGGAAAGGGTACAAACTTCGCGAACGGCTCTTACGGCCGGCGTCGGTCGTCGTCGCGAAAAAGCCAGTGTCGCAACCATGAAGTCTCCGGACCCGTGTGACTCATCAATCATAGATCGTAAATCGTAAATTCCTCCGAATGGCCAAGCGCGACTACTACGAAGTTCTCGGCGTCAAACGCGACGCGGACGAGGAAGAGATCAAGAAGGCCTATCGCAAACTGGCCATCAAACATCATCCGGACAAGAACCCGGGTGACAAATCCGCGGAAGAGAACTTCAAAGAACTGAGCGAGGCTTATGAGGCCCTGAGTGATCCGCAACGGCGCGCCGCGTACGATCGCTATGGCCATGCCGCTTTTGATCCCCGCGCCCGGATGGGCCGCTCGGGCGCCGGTGGTTTCCACGATCCGTTTGAGATTTTCCGCGAGGTGTTCGGCACGAGCAGCATCTTCGATGAGTTTTTCGGCACCGCCCGCAACGATCCCACCCAGCCCCAACGCGGCAACGATCTGCGTTATGATCTGGAGATTTCCTTCGAAGAAGCGGCGGCCGGCTGCGAGAAGGATGTCACCGTCACCAAACCCGAGCGGTGCGACGTCTGCCAGGGATCCGGCGTGGAAGCCGGTTCAAAAACACGGACCTGCCCGACGTGCCAGGGCCGCGGTCAAGTCATCACCTCACGCGGCATCTTCAGCATTGCTCAGACGTGTCCGCATTGTCAGGGCGCCGGGCGGGTGGTGGAAAAGCCGTGCAAGAACTGCCATGGTGCCGGCCGGCGCGATCATACGTCAAATATCAAGCTGCGCATCCCGGCGGGCGTGGACACGGGTTCGCGACTTCGTTCCGCCGGCAACGGCGAAGCGGGCTTGCGCGGCGGGCCGCCCGGCGATCTTTACGTGGTGCTGCATATTCGCGCGCATGAACTTTTCCAGCGCGACGGCGATGATCTCTTGTGCGAGGTGCCGGTGAGTTTTGTGCAGGCGACCTTGGGAGCAGAAATCGAAGTGCCCACGCTCAACGGCAAAGCCACACTCAAAATACCCGCCGGCACGCAGCCCGGCACGATGTTCCGCCTGAGGGGTAAAGGCGTCAAAAATCTGCAAGGCTACGGCCACGGCGACCTGCACGTGCGGATTGATGTTGAAGTCCCCTCGCATCTCACCGCGGCGCAACGCGCGAAGCTTCAGGAGTTCTCCGATCTTTGCAGCGGCGAGCAAAACCCCAAAAGCCAGAGCTTTTTTGCGAAGGCGAAGAACCTGTTCCGCTAACAAATCCTCCTCGTTCTCGTCCTCTTCCTCGTCCTCGAAACAGAACTGAAAGTCGAGGAAGGGGACGAGAGCGAGGACGGGAACGAAACGAATGCACCGCTTCTATCTTGCTCCTGACCAGTGCCGCGAGCCATCGCTCCGCCTCGCTGACCGCGAAGCGCATCACGCCATCCACGTCTTGCGCGTGCGCCGGGGCGAACGCGTCGCCGTGCTGGACGGCGCGGGCCATGAGTTTCTTTGCGAAGTCAGGGATTTGGAACGCGATGCCGTGCAACTCGCCGTTGTTCACCAGCAATTCGTCCCGCCGCTGCCCTGCCAGATCACGCTTCTACAGGCGATTCCCAAAGGCAAGCTGTTCGAATCCATTGTTCAAAAGACCACGGAACTCGGCGTGGCTCGCATCGTGCCGATTCTCTCCGAGCGCGTCGTCCCACAACTGGACGAAGAGAACGGAGCGCAGAAAGCCGACAAATGGCGGCACGTCGCCGTGGAAGCCATCAAACAATGTGGCTCGCCGTGGTTGCCGCAGATCGAATCGCCCGTGACGCCGAAACAATTCCTCGCACGGAAGGAAAAAATCGAGTTGCCGCTCATCGCCTCGCTGCAAGAGGATCGGCGGCACCCGCGCGAATGCTTTCGCGAATTCCAGGCCGCGCACGGAAGGCTTCCAGCCTCGGTCTGCATCTGGATCGGACCCGAAGGTGATTTCACGCCGGCGGAAATGAACGCGATCAAAACCGAAGGCGCTTTGCCGATCACGCTGGGCCGGCTGGTGCTGCG
>CAZNOE010000217.1:943-8749 GCA_964574525.1 uncultured Bifidobacteriaceae bacterium | reverse complement strand
GGGTTTCACCAACATTACGGTGCGACGAATACCGTGCGGAACAACATTTTTGCCTACTCGCGCGACCAGCAACTCCAACGCTCGCGCGAAGAACCACACATCAGCTTCAGCTTCAGCAACAACATCGTGCTGTTTGACAAAGGCGTACTGCTCGGCAGCACCTGGAAGAATGACAACTTCGTTCTCGACTCGAACCTGTATTGGGACACGCGCCTTGCCGCGACACCGGAAGAGATGAAGTTCGCCGGCGCGACGCTGGAGCAATGGCGCGCCCGCGGTCATGACTTGCATTCGCTCATCGCCGACCCATTGTTCGTCGCTCCAGAACGAAACGACTTTCGGTTGAATGCAGATTCGCCGGCTTTGAAATTGGGATTTCGTCCGGTTGACGTGAGCCGCGTTGGGCCAAGACCATGAGAACCGCCGGCTTCACAGCGCGGGTTACGACTTCTTTACACTCGTTACGCGCGCGGCGTTTCCGCGCACGCTGCGCTCATGGAACGTGCCGGCTGGCCGGCGATTCCCTACGACGGCCAATTGCTCGTCTCGCACCAGAAGGCGCTCCTGCTCGGCGGCAAGTGCAAGCGCCGCCCGGCTACGCCGATCACGTCGCGTTTGTTTTTCCGAAACAATGCCAGCGTTGGGGCACGAAGCTATGCGTCGAAGTCTGTTCCGGCCAGGCTATCACGCCCGGCGAAAACGGCGTGCCGAATTTCGACCGCGAGAAATGCGTTCACTGCGGCGCGTGCCTGTGGAACTGCGCCTCCGCCTCTCCGGAAAACCCGGAGCGCATGGCCGTCGCCTTCGGCGTGGGGACGGGTGGGTTGCACTCGTCGGAGAATTGAGAGAGGAACCATGGCAGCCAATGAATCGGGTGCGAATACTGTTCTCCATCATCTGTCGAGCATTACAGGAACAACATCCGATATACCGCTATGAACGAAAAGCGAGTCGTTGAGTTGATCGAGCAATACAATTCCAAGGAAACCAGCAAGCTCGTGGCGACGTGGGTCACAAATGACCGGGAGCAGTGGACTGAGGAGGCGTTCGAAGCCATCAAGCGGGTGCTGATTTCACGGGGCGTACCTTTGCCAGAACAACGCATTTCGGAAAGAGAACTTGCCCAGGCAAGATCGCGCGATTCCAGTTACTCCGTCAAAATAGTTGCATCGATTCGGGCCGAACCTGAGGCGACGCGCGGGTTCTCGGGGGAAGCGACCTTGGTCGCCGATTCAAATAGTTTTACCCTCAGGAAGAAGCTGTCTAAGCAGAAGCAACTCGTGGCTGAAGGCAGGTGGCAGGACGCCACAATCCTCCGAGACGAGCTTGAACGAAAGCGCTCATTCACCATTCAGACGCCGGCAAATCTCGACGGGGAGCCTTCGTTGTCCATGACAGTCTGTCTGCTTTCTGGTGATCCTGCCAAGTTGGGAGCCGTCATCGCGCCGCACGCCATTCGACTCGCAGAAGTGGAGCAGCAACGTATCAAGGCGGAGGGAGCTGCGGCCCCAAGCGTCAGAAAGGAGGCGCGCGGGCTGATACTGGGCAGCCTCGTCTGGGTCGTTGTGGCGTTGGTTCTATTCGCTTTTCAAGTACACTACCGACTCGAACGCTTCATTGACGGGATTGTTGGTCACGGAATCCTCTCGAGCATTCTGGGAATCGCGCAATGGATGCTTTGGCTCGTGATTTACCCCGGGGGATTCTTCTGCCTCTATTCATCTGTGAAGCAATTGATCACGGGACGTAAGCAGTTTTCATCCAACCAGACAGATCAGAAGACGCCGCCGCAATGAATCGCACCCGTGAATTGTCTTGCGCCCTATGCGCCATTTCGTGGCTAACCTGATTTATGAGCACCGCATACCAGATCGTCGTTTGCGCCGGGATCGTTCCCGATCCGTTGCAGACGCTTGAACTCGCCAATTGATTTACGATTTACGATTTGCGATTGACGATTTGAGGAAGGCAGAGAAGTGAAATGATGTTGCCCACAGTCCTCGATCCATGGGCCGTGTGGCTGCGGTTTTCACATTCGACAGATGCTGGAATTCACCTTAACCTTCGGCCATGAACCTGAAGATCGAAGTTGAGCGCGAAGCGGATGGCCGCTGGATTGCCGAGGTGCCAGAATTACCGGGTTGTCTGGCTTATGGCAAGGACCGCGCCAATGCCCTGGCCAAAGCCAAGGCGCTCGCGTTGCGCGTGCTGGCTAACCGGTTCGAGCACGGCGAACCTGTGCCGGCGCGGTTGTAGAGATGACTCGATTTATGACCATGAAGCGATTGACCGCAGTTATCTATCCGGGCGAGTCGAAGCGGTGGCTCGTAGCCTTCAATCCGGAAACTGGGACCACGAGCCAGGGGCGCACCGTGGAACAGGCCTTGGCAAATTTGAAGGAAGCCACGGCGCTGTACTTGGAGGAGAAGAAGTTCTCAGAGCGATCCCCGACATTTCTCACCACCTTCGAGGTGGCTCATGCCTAAACTGCCGTGCGTGTCCGGCCACAAGGTGGCGAGGGCGCTGGAGCGACTCGGTTTCGAACGACGGCGTCAGAAAGGCAGCCATCTGGTTATGCGGCGAGGGAGCGCTGTTTGCGTTGTTCCTATGCACCGGGAAGTGGATCAGGGCACGTTGCGCGGTGTGTTGCGGCAGGCGGGAATAAGCGAACAGGAATTTGTTGAGGCGGTGTGACACTCCACACGGCTAGAATCTCAAGGCTGATTAGTCAAGGACGCCGTTCGCGGCCAAGTTGATTTATGATCACGGCAAACCAAATCTTCCTTTGCGCGCTGGTCGGGATCAACTCGACGGCTTTGCTTCTGGCGGACACGAATGCGCCCTCTGTTCTCGACGATCCGCGGCCGGGCTACTGGCTTGCGCAAGGCAACGGACTCGGTGTTTGGTGGTGTGAGAGCGGGTGGAAAATCGGGCGCGAGCGAGCAATGCCGTCAAAGCCGCGCCTTGGTGCGCTCAAGCCAGTGATGATCTTCGCGGCGCAAGGGGAATACGAGGCGGTCCAGATCATTCTGCGTCCGGAGCGCGATGGCCAGTTGCTTTCCGCGGAACTCAGTCCGGTGCGTGGTCGAGGGCGAGCCGCACCGATCACCGCTCGGATTGACGAGGTCGTTTATGTCGAAGTCACCAAGCCGACCGATAAGACCTGTGCGCCCGGCTGGTATCCAGATCCGTTGCCGCCGTTGCGTGCGCCACTCGCCTTGCGCGCGGGCAAAAACCAGCCGCTCTGGCTCACGTTTCACGTTTCACGCAACACAACGCCCGGCGAGTACTCGGCGAAATTGAGTTTGAAAACCACGCTGGGCGACTTGCGTGTGCCAGTGACGATCCATGTTTTCGACTTCGCTTTGCCGGAGGAAACGCACTTGCGAAGCGCGCTCGGGATGGGCAGCGGAGCGATCAATCAATACCACCACCTCTCTCGCACGGAGGACAAGGAAGCGGTCTTCGAAAAGTATCTCCAGAACTTCGCCGAGCATCGCATAAGCCCGTATTCGTTTTACGATTACGCGCCGATTGACATCCGATTCGTCGGCGAAGGAACGAACAAACATGCACAGGTGGATTTCACCAAGTTCGATCGCGCGGCGGCAAAGTGGCTCGACGCGCATCACTTCAACACGTTCCTCCTGCGTTTGCATGGCATGGGCGGCGGCACGTTTCACAGCCGGCATCTCGGGGAATTGGAGGGATTCAAAGAAGGCACGCCCGAACACGCGCGGTTGTTTCACGATTACCTGAGCCAGATTGAGCGTCACCTGCGCGAGCGCGGTTGGCTGGACAGGGCATACACCTATTGGTTCGACGAACCCGACCCGAAGGATTACGAGTTCGTCACGGACGGGATGAAGCGCATCAAGGCCGCTGCACCGGGCGTGAAGCGGATGCTGACCGAGCAACCCGAACCGGCGCTCAGCGGCAACGTGGAAATCTGGTGCGCGCTCACGCCGGAATGGACGCCAGAGAAAGTCCGCGCCCGCCGCGACGCCGAGGAAGAGGTGTGGTGGTACATCTGCACCGGGCCGAAGGCGCCGTATGTGACGGAGTTCGTTGATCACGCGGGCACTGAGCTGCGACTTTGGCCGTGGCAATCATGGCAATACGGCGTGCAGGGCATCCTCATCTGGGCGACGCTCTACTGGAACAGCTCCGCGGCGTACCCCGCTCCGCAACTCCAGGACCCGTGGCAGGACCCGATGAGTTGGATGTCCGGTTACAGCACGCCTGCCGGGCAAAAGAAACCGTGGGGCAACGGCGACGGGCGTTTTCTCTATCCGCCTCGCCGCGACCCAAACACCGCCCAAACACCCTGCCTGGATGAGCCGATCAACTCATTGCGGTGGGAGAATCTCCGCGACGGCCTGGAGGACTACGAATACTTCTGGCTGCTACAGCGGGAGGTTGAACGCGTGGTCGCGGCCAAAGGTGAATCTCGGCTGGTCCAGGAAGCTCGTGAATTGCCCAAGGTGCCCGCCGATGTCTCACAGGACCTGACCCACTTCACCACCGATCCACGTCCGCTTCTGCAACATCGTGATCGCGTCGCTCGCATGATTGAGCGATTGCAGAAGATCCGGTGAAAGAATTTCGAGCTACCGGGCCGCGGCCCGATTTCCGGCCGCCGCCGAAACCTGTTTGAGCGTGAACGGCTCAAACATCCCGTAGCCCACCGTCGAATACGCCTCGCCCGGTGGCGGCCCCGGATTCGGTCCTTTTTGGAACATGCCGGGCCACGCGCTGCCCAGCGCCGGTTTGCCGTGATGCGGTCCGAGCGTGTTCTTCAGCGTTCCGATGACCGTAACCTCGACGTTGTTCTCGCCGCGCCTGATCTGCTTGGTCACGTCACATTCCCACGGCGGCGCGTCAATGTAGCCCGCGGGCTTGCCGTTCACCGATACTTTCGCCACGCTGCCCAGCCATTTTGGCAAGGCGACAACGCATTTCCCGCCGTTCTTTTCGACTTTGAACTTCTGCTGATAGACAACACCCGCGCTGTAAAACGGATGACCTTGTGCCTTCCAGGTGCTCAAATCGAGCGGTTTATCCGGCGCGATGACGAATCCGTGCTCCGTTGCTGTGAGCGTGAAATCACCGAGGACATAGGCCGGTTCGATTTCGTGATAAATCGTGAACGGCTGCGCCTTGATGGTGACGACGTTTTCGCCGGCGCGCGCCGTTGATGCGATGGAGATTTTTCCAAACGCCTTGTCCAACCACCAATCACCAACCTTCGCTGTCACGGGTTGGCCGTTGCAAGTGATGGTGTAGAGGTCTGGCCGCTCAATGACGATGGCGAGGTTTTTCGGAACGACGCCTTCAATGGTGAATTTGTAGCTCGCGGTAAAGCCACTCTCCGGTGGAAACTCTTTCTTGATGAGTTCGTCTTTGAACTGCACCGCGCTGTCCCACGGATTGCGGTCCATCCCGTTTTTCTTGAACGCGAATTGCTGGGCTTCGTAGAAATAGGCGTTGGTCTTCGCTTCGCTGCCAACCGCACGTAATCCAACGTGAGAACGTTGGGTTCGACGCGGCGGATCACGGGCGGACCCTCAGGCTGCAAAACGGTGGCCACTTCGCGCACTTCGGGAGCGGACTTGCCCGGTTTGTCCGGGAGAAAAAGCAGCAGGCTGCCTGAGGGCGGCAGCTTAAATCTCGCGCTGACGCCTGAAGGCGTGGCGCTGAATGGATACGGCTCGAGCGTGCCCGTGTAGGCGTCCCATTGCTCGATCCCTTTCTGTGTTGAGCTGATCTCGCCCGCCGCCAGTGACTCGATGCTGGTGTTTACGAGGAACAGCAATTGGCCGTCGGCCAGTTTGCGGCGCATGTGGAAGAGAATTCCGCGGTCGTCAGCCGCGCGCGAGATGCGGAATTCGTCGTGGCGATTCCACCGGTCCAAAAGCTTGACCGCGTCCTCAACCCTCGCCGAAATCCAACCCGGCTCATTGACGCCTTCGGACACGCGCGACGATTCGCCGCCGTCAATTCGCGAAGGCGCCGCGCCCAGGCAGACGATTGTGCCGCCCGCGGTGAGGAATTGCTCGCCGAGATCGGCAACGGAGGAGTTTATGTTTTCCGTATTCAGCGGCAGGACAACGGCGTCGTAGGCGCGTTTGCCGACCACGAGTTGTTTGTCTTTCACCGAGCCGTGCCGCGCGATCACATCCTCGCAGCCGAGGTCATATTCGATTTGCGCCGCGTCGAGGGCCATGAGCAACTTGAAAAAACTGCCGCCGACCTCGTTCAGCTTCGCGCCGTTGCCTTGATACATCCACGCAGTCGTCGTGGGTTCGAGCACGAGAATGCGGTTGATTTGCTCGCCTTGTGAGAGCGCAGCGGAAAGGCGCGCGAGATATTCGGCCGAAACGTGATACGCCTCCCACCACGGCTCGTGATAGGAGAAGCTTTGCGGGTGATCCCGCTTGCGCGCGCCGCGGAGGGTGACGTAATCGAGATGCTGGTTGATCGTGTTGACGCCCAGCACGCTGAGCCAATCGCCAATGCGTTTCATGTCCTCGAAACGCAAGTCCCAACCGCCCGCGCCGTAGGTTTCGCAGAGCGTGCGCTTCATCCCAAGTTGGTTGGCGACACTGGAGAGCTCCCGGCCCATGCGCAAGTTGCCGAACTGCGCATGAGTATCTTCGCGGTATTGATTCATCAAGCAGTCAATGGCGGGCCGCTGGTGCCACGCATACATGGCCATGTTATCTGGCACCCCGACACAGTTGGGCCATTCGTGATCCCAGTAGTGACCGGTCCATTCGAGGCCGTATTTTTCGCAGTAGTCGTGATATGGCCTGGCCCAATGCTCGATGAATTGTTCGTTCAGGACCTCGAAGTAATTATGCCGAATCTTCCGCCAGTCACCGACTTCGCGCGTGAGGCTCGGCAGGTGATCAAGGAGATCGTAGCCCCAGCGCTTCTGGAATTCTCGGACGAGAATTTCGCTCCACGGCAGGCCGCCCGCGGGCCGGATGTTCGGTTCGTCGGTGAACACCCCGGGCACGCGCTTGCCAAACTCGCCGCCGATTTCGCGCCGATACGGCTCGAGCGTCACCTCCAGGAATTTTTCCGTCACGCCAGGCGAAAGCAAATTCACGTAGCACCGGTCGCCGTGCCACGGAGAATTGCCGGCGCGCTGTTCGCTCGCGATCAGATAACGCGCGTCGGGCAAAGCCTCGCCCACTTTCACTTTGGCTGTCACGTTTTCGATCTGGTCACCGTCCAGACGATAGACGCCGATGAAATTGTCCGTCCACTTGGGCGCTGTTTTCTCCTCGCGAAAAGCCAGCCCGCGTCCACGCGACTTGGGCATCAACTCCGGTACCAATCCGCCAGCGAACCCGCTCGGATACGAGTTTTCGTCGTAAATCCATACGTTCATGTCGAGCCGCTTCGCCTCGTCGAGCGCGACTTTCCAGAGATGAAACCATTGGTCCGATAGATAGGGCGTCATCAAACCCGGCCGCGGATGCACCCACACCTGTTTGACCTTTTGCGCGGCCAGATCGCGCAACGTGGAGCGGATTTGCTCGTCGGTGAGCATGTCGTTCCAGACCCAGAGCGGGCCGGTGCTGTATTCGCGGGGCGGATTCTTGAAGAGTTTCTTTACGCCAGCAGAGTCCATAGCGGGTGCGAAAGCCGCCGAGAGAAGCAGAAGGAGCAAGGGAATCCCGATAATTGGGCGAAACGTTTTCATGCGACGAGCATGGGCGAAAACCGCCAGAAGCCATTGACCGAAATCAAAGCGCTGGGGCAAAACTGGTAACGGTTCCTGGAATCCATTACCCG
>CAZNOE010000217.1:0-933 GCA_964574525.1 uncultured Bifidobacteriaceae bacterium | reverse complement strand
CGGCGCGCTCGCGAGCCCGGTCGGCACTGGGAGCGCCGGCATCCCTGCCGGCGAGTTTCTGAACTCACCGTCGCGATACGCCGGTGACGATGCCGGCGCTCCCAGTTTAGCCAATCGCCGGGATCACCGTTTCATACCCGATTGGCCGAACGACCTTGCCGTCGCCGGTCTTGAGTGTGCGGCTCCTTTCGTCGAAGAACAGCGCGAGGCCGAGGCGTTCGGACATTTCGGCCATGCAAAGCACCGTTTGCGTGCGGATAGCCAGTTCGATGTCGGCCACTGGCGCTTTGCCCGAGCGGATCGAGTCGAAAAAGTTTTTCTCGAGACGCGGAATGCTCTCCGTCGGCTGCGGGTCGCTGAACTCCTGGGCGTCAAGTTCGTCCGTGAACATGGATTCCGGCTTCAGCTCGACCTTGTTGCCTTGGGAAGCGAAATGCAGCGTGGCCTTTTGCCCGCGCAACATTTCCGGCAGGCCCACTTGATTGACCGTCGTGCCCGCGACCAGGAGCGTCAGCCCGCTGGGAAATTCCGCCAGCAGATGTGTCGTGTCGGTGATCTCGCGGTCGGTCGAAACCTTGCGCGTGCCGGTCGCCACGACGCGGCGCGGGAATTCCGGATTGCCCGTCGCGATCATCAACGGATGAAAACGATGCGGCAGGAGGTTGCCGATGATGCCCATGTTGTAGGCGTAGTATTTGTGCCAACTGAAGTAGTGTTCGGGATTCCACGGAATCTTCGGCGCCTTCCCCAACCAGCGATACCAATCCAGGTTCTTCTCGTTCGCGTCCTGGTCCACCGGATAAGTCCACTCGCTGTTGTTCTTGTTGTTGCGGCAATACGAAGCCTGTCCCCACACCAGCGGGCCAAGCTTGCCCGCCTTCACCCACTCGGCGGCCTTGTGCCACTTCGGGTCCATGCAACCCTGCGAGCCGA
>CAZNOE010000216.1:0-8767 GCA_964574525.1 uncultured Bifidobacteriaceae bacterium | reverse complement strand
TTGCCAGCGAGGATGAGAATCAGGTCTCCGGCCTGGGTAAGCTGCCGCGTGTGTTGGGCGACGCATTGACCGACGCGGCGAATCACTTCCTCTTCCGTCTGGCCAGTGGCCCAGGTGGTCTGCTCCCATTCGCGCATCTGGGCGAGCGTGATGACCGGTACTGACATGGCGGCAGGTTACATGGGCACAAGAAAAGCTGAAAGCTGAAATGCTGAAAGCAATTCACCAACCCGTTTCAGCATGTCAGCTTTTCCGCATTTCAGCTTTTCTTGTGCTGGCGCGCTTCCTATTGTCGGGTCATGAAACAGATTTTCTTTTTTCTCGTTGCGCTGTCGCTTTGCGGCGGGAGCGGGTTGCGCGCGCAGGACGCGGCGACGGAAGAGCGGTTGCTCAAACTTAACGGCCTCGTGCAGGATTTGCTTGAGGACAAGGCGCACCAAAAGAAACAAATCGAAGGCTTGTCCAGGGAAATTCAGAGCCTGCGCGAACAGGTGTCGAAACCCAGCGGGAATTATGCGAGCCAGGATGACTTGCAGGCTCTGGCCAAGAAGCTCCAGGAGATTGACCAGAAGCGGATCGAGGACAACGAGCGGATCGTGAAGAAAATTGAGAAACTCGGCGAAACGCTGGCCAGCCCGCCGCCGGGAAAAAAGCGACAACCGACACCCGCGCCACCAGAGAATCCCGGTCAGGGAAGTGCCACGCCGGAAAAAGGTTTCGAACACATCGTCGCATCAGGCGACACGCTCTCGACCATCGCGCTGGCGTATCGGGAGAAGGGCATAAAGATCAGCACCGAACAGATTCTGAAGGCGAATCCGGGGTTGGTGCCCGAGAAGATGAAGATCGGGCAAAAGATTTTCATTCCGGCGCCGGAGAAATAAACTATCAGAAACCGGATCACCGCCGGGTCTGGGTTCGGGGGACTTCGCGTTATGAAATCACAATGGGTTCTGAGGCTTGGGTTGGTCGTCGTGATCGCGGCGACAAGTGTGTTGCCGGTCGCAGCCGCGGCGGATGAAGCGAATAATCTCAAGACACTTCGTCCGGGACATCCGCGGCTGGTCTTGCTCGCCGAAGATCTGGCGCGCATCCGCCAGTTCATCGAGTCAGACGCCACGGCACGCAAGTATCACCAGCGGGTGGTCGCTCAAGGCGAAGCAATCTTGCGTCAGCCGCCGGTCGAGCGCGTGCTCATCGGCCCACGATTGCTCGACAAAAGCCGGACGGTCGTGGACCGCATCTACACGCTCGGCTTGCTGCACCGATTGGACGGGCAGGAGAAGTGGGCGGGCCGCGCCGCACGCGAGATGCTGGCCGTCGCGGCGTTCAAGGATTGGAATCCTTCGCATTTCCTCGACGTGGCGGAGATGACCCACGGCATGGCGGTTGGCTACGACTGGTTTTACGACGCGCTGACACCAGAACAGCGCCAGACCATCGAGACAGCCATCGTGGAAAAGGGTTTGATCGAAGCAAAGAAAGCGCACGAACGCAATGTTGGTTGGTCAAGGTCGCCCGACAACTGGAACAACGTCTGCAATGGCGGTATCACGGTGGGCGCGCTGGCCGTGGCCGATCGCGAACCGGAACTGGCCAACTGGCTCGTCGGCCGGATGCGAGACTCGTTGCCCAAGGCGTTGGCGTCTTACGCGCCCGACGGTGCTTGGCGGGAAGGACCGGGTTACTGGGGCTACGCGACGCGTTACACGGTGTACGCGCTGTCGGCGCTGCAAAGCGCGGTGGGCACGGACTTCGATCTCGGCGCATCGCCGGGTTTGTCAGAGGCGGGAGCGCATCGTCTTCAAATCACGGGGCCGACCGGATTGTTCTTCAATTTCGCCGATTGCGGAGAAGCAGCGGGCGATGATCCGTCGTTGTTCTGGCTCGCGCGGCAGTATAACCGGCCCGTGCTGGCCACGGCCCAACGACAATTCGCCGCCGAACGCGGGACGGCGCGCGACCTGATGTGGTACGACCCGCGCGGATCGGCGGAAGACATCCGGCGGCTGCCGCTGGACGCGCATTTCAAAAACATTCACGTGGCGGTCATGCGCTCGGCCTGGCAGGACCGACAGGCCATCTATGTGGGCTTCAAAGGCGGAGACAACAAAGCGGGCCATGCGCACCTCGACCTCGGCACGTTCGTGCTGGACGCGATGGGCGAGCGATGGGCGTGCGAACTTGGCGCGGACGAATACAACATGCCGGGCTACTTCGGCGCGCAGCGCTGGACGTATTACCGGCTCAAGACTGAAGGTCAAAACACTCTCGCGTTGAACGGCGAGAACCAGAACCCCGGGGCCGCTGCGCCCATTATCTCGTTTGAATCGTCGAAGGAAGGCGCGCGGGCGGTCGCGGACCTCTCGCAAGCTTACCGGACGGCCGGTGCTGTGCAGGTTCGGCGCGGTATGGCGTTGCGCGACGGCCGCAGCCGCGTATTGGTGCAGGATGAACTGGAACTGTCCAAGCCCGCTGACGTGGTTTGGACCATGCACACGCGCGCACAAGCAACGGTGGCGGGTTTGCGCGCCACATTGCATCAAGGTGACAAAACACTGGAGGCGCAGATTCTATCGCCAGCCAACGCGCAGTTCAGTTTCGAGGAAGTAAATTTGCCCCCTCCGCAACGCCCGACGAAAGGATTGGGCAAACTGCTCATTCGTTTGCCAAAACAGCAAGGCGCGCTGCGAATCGCGGTCTTGCTGAAGCCGGAAGCAGATCGCGGCGGCGAAGTGAAACTGGTTCCGCTCGCAGAGTGGGGAACGCTACGCCAGTAGCAGCAACAGAATCGCAATCGCCAACACGATGCGATACCAACCGAAGGCGATGAACGTGTGCGTTTGCACATAGCGCAACAGCCACTTCACAGCGATGAAGGAGACCATGGCGGCAACGACCGCGCTCAGCAGGAGGAGTCCCCAATTCTCGGCGGGCGCGCCCGCGACTGGATGGTGGAGAGCTTTGAAGATTTTCAATCCGCCGGCGGCGAGCATTGTGGGGATGCCGACCAAAAACGAAAACTCCGTGGCAGCGGACCGGCTCAAGCCCAGAATCAGCGCGAACAAAATTGTCGCGCCGGAACGTGAGGTTCCGGGAAAGACCGCGGCGAGTAATTGCCCAATGCCAACCGCGATCACGATGTTCCAAGTGAGGTCGTCGCGCAGGACTTTCCCGCGCAGCCAAAGTTCGACAACCACAAATGCGACTCCGCCCACCAGCAGCGCCAGCGCCACGGGCAGCGGTTGCCCGGGCAACTTGAAATGCATTTTTTCGAGGATCAGGCCGCCAATGCCGGTCAGCGCGAACGCGAGGAGGATTTTCAGCAGGTAATTGCGCGTGTCCGTCTCCCGCCAGCGAAAGGCGAATTGTTTGAGGCGTTCGGGAAACAGCGGCACGACGGCCAGCACGGCGCCGCATTGGATCACCACGTTGAACAGGTCGCTTTCCTTGATGCCCAGCCCCCGCTCGACGAGCAGCAAATGACCGGTGGATGAGATCGGGAGGAACTCAGTGATCCCTTCGATGATTCCCAAAACAACAACGGCAATCCAGTCTGGCATGGGCCGGTTAGACGGGAAAACGTGCGGGAAGACAAGCAAGAAAGCCGCTAAAGCGTTGATCCGTTGAACCGTCAAAACGTGGAGTGGCGGCCACGCTGGATTGCGTTTTAACGCTTCAACGAATCACTCACTTGTCCTTCTTGCCGAAGATGGAGCCGAGCGCGGATTTATTTTCCTCGGCGTGCTGGCGGACCTTGAGCTGGCCGAGTATGGAATGCCAGCCGATATAGATTTTGTGCCACTGGTTCTCGACGTTGCGCACCGCACCGTCGCTCATTTCGCTCAGGGAACGCAAGGAGGGCGAGTTGCCGATGAGGGCGTGGACCTCCTCCTTGGTCGGCGAGTTGACTTCGACGGCGGCGAAGATCAATTCCAACTCCTGGACCAGGATGCTCTTGATTTCGAGGAACTGGCTTTCGTCTTCCGGTCCGAATTTTTTGGTCCGGGCCAGGTTGAGGAAGTAGTTGAATTGCTTCCAGCACTCCACGTAATTCTCCATTTGCTGGGTGAGGACGCTCAGTTTCTTGTTGCTCATAGGACGAGGTGGTCAGTTTGGCTTTGCCGGGCCGGCGAGGGTCTGGGACGAAAGGAAAACAATCGCCCCGCCGCGCATTTCCCGGGCGGTGATTTTCAGGGATGGGTAATAAACTACCAACTCGGCGAGCGGCAGTTGGGCGGCCTGCGCGTCGCGAAGCGTGGTCAGGACGTGCCGGCCAATCTCCATCACCAGCGCGGTGGGGAAACTGGATGGCAGCGTCGCGATCACGACGCGGCCGCTGCGGTCCAGCGTAAAACTGCCGGAGGGCAGTCCCAGCAGCCCGGGCGCCGGTTTGGAGAAAAGATTCAGGAGGCCCATAATGCGAGGACTTTTTTCATCCGGTCACGAACGGCTTCCGCCGACAGCGACTGCCGCCAGCCGACGCATAATTCCGAGTCGCCGTGTTGCGCGAGCGCGACGTGGCGCTGCGGACCGAGGCCGGTGATTTGTTCCAGTGGTCCGGCCTGCAGGCGGTCGCCTAGGGCGCGAAAGTTTTCCAGGCTCTGGCGGGTCCAGGCCGCCAGACGGGCCGGATCTTCCAGCCCGCGTGATTCGAACCCGCCTTCCTCGCCGGTTTTCGCGGAAAGCACAAATTCGATTCCCTCGACTTGCAGCAGCGTGGCCAGTCGGGAAACCTGCGCGCCGTCCGTTCCACCGGCGAGACCCGGCGCCGCCGCCACGGCTTGCCGCGATTCGTCGAACGCTTGGGCGGATTCGAGCAATACCGCGTTGTAGGACTTGAAAATGGTGCGCGGGCGGTCCGGCTCCGCGGGCAGGGATTCAAAATTGCCGGTCCTCCAGGCGAGAATTCTCTGAAACGCTTCTTCGCCGCGCAGCGCGTCGGTCTCCGCGTCAATCAACTCGCCGCTGTTGATCCAGATGCGGCCCGCGAGGGGGCCGTTGGTGATGCGCAGCACCGACGAACTTTGCGAGATGCACTCGAGTTGAACGAGGTCCACCAGACTCTTGCTTTGCACGCCGCGAAAACCGGGCTCGGACTCGCGCCCGAGCAGCGACTCGAGACAATCGAGGAGCATGTTGGTTTCCTCGTCCGAACCGGGTTTCTGCCAGAAAAGGTCCACGCCCAGCGCATAGACGCGCGAACGAAATTGCTCATCCGCCACGCCCGTGAGCACGACGGTGCGCAACTCGGGATACTTGCGGCGCACGATGGAGAGCACCTGCAAGCCGTCCATCTTCGGCATCTTCAAATCGCAGATGAGCAGGCTCACCGGTTCGGTCTCCAACATGGCGATCGCGCGCGCGCCGGACGAGGCGGTGCGAATGACCGGCTGGCTCGGCAGCCGGCCGAGAATATCCCGGAACACGTCCAGCACGTCGGGCTCGTCATCCACCACCAGGATTGTGTGTTTTGTGTGTCTTGTTTCCATGCCTGTCAGCGACAACGCCTAACTCTCGTGTCCAATAAACTCAAGTCCGAAAGCGAAAGCTGTCAGCCTTGCTTCTAAAGCAATTGGTATTCCCAGGAACAAGGCTTTGCGATTTTTGCGGGTCCGCTCCGTGTGCGTCCCGCCTCCGGGTCTGGGTGGCCAACACCGCGGACGGTCGTCGTGAGCGGCACAAAAGTCGAGCAGCAATGTAGGACAACCAGTCCACTCATAGGACAACCGGTCGCAAGCTCAAAACGCTCGTGACTGAAAGTGTGGTGTCGTTCCTGCGTCAGCAATTCCGAACGCGCAAAAACGGCGCAGTGCTGGCATAGTTCCTGCACATGCATTCCCGACGTTCAGACACAGTGAAAAAGACAATTATGAATCCTGTATTTATCACAGCGGGAAGCGGTCAGTTCTGCAAGGCGGAACTCACCCGCGCTGCACGTCCACACCGTGCGTGTTTCAATTTTAGTCCAAGCTTCAACTGACGGACAGATCAATGAGTGCTATGAACGACGGCGAAAAATCCAAATTCTTCGGCTTCCTGAAGGGCCTCTGGGGGAAGTCTAACGCGGACGGCGCTCCGCCCGTGGAGACCGTCGTCAGCCAACCGGTGGTTGCGCGCCAATCCACTACCACCGGACCGGCAAAACCTGCGCACGGAAATGGGAACGGTGGGTCAGTCCACCGTCGCGAGATCGCCTCCGTTCAAGTCTCTCTCCACGCCATCATCAGCGGCCTGCCGCTGGAACTGCGGGCCCGGGTGAAACAACCCGAGGTTGGAGATCTGACCGTTTCGGTGGCGATGGACAAGGTCCTTGGACAGTTGTCACGGGGCGCCGTGAGAATTCCTTTTGGGGACATTCGTAAGGTGGCCCCGCACGTTTTTGATGCGAACCCTGATCGCGATGCCGCTCCCGTCATTTTGCCGCTGGACCAGATTCTTTCGCAACTCAATCCCGCTTTACTCGTACGTCGTACCGCACAGAAACAAACCGAGGTGCCGGCGGAAATCGTCAGTCCGTTTGAGGGGAAGGGTCAGGGAATTGTTTTTTCGGTGGGGAACGCTCAGCCGGTGACACCCGCTGCACCGCGCCAGGCTGCGCCCGCGCCGGCCCTGCCGGCGCGTGGCTCACTTTCGTCCGTGACCACCCCGCCTCCTCCGGAGTCAGCGCCGATTCCGATGCGCCAATCCGGAACACCCATTGCGCCCACGGGACCGATCACGCCGATTTCGCCGATTATCCCAATCTCGCCAATTACCCCGATTTCACCGAGCGCCCCGAGCGCCTCGGCGTCGCCCGCGCCTCGGATGCGGCTGCGGGTGGATGTTCCTCCGGCCACGGTTTCCCCGGCGCAACCGCCGCAACCGGCGACGCCCGCGCCTGACACAGATACGCTGCCGGTCGCCTTGAAGAACCTGGCCGCGAACTGGCCAGAAGCGCTGCGGCAGGAGATTATGCAGTTGAAATTGGTGGAAGCGCACCTGTCGTTGCCTTGGGACATCATTGAAGCGGCGCTCAAGCATGGGCGCGCGACATTTCCGTGGCGGACGGTGCGCGGATGGATTCGTCCCGCCCCGCTGCCCAGCATCTCGGCGCACGATGCCGTCGAATTGGAATTCCCGCTTAGGGTCATCGCGCCACTGTTCCTCGCACGCCAGAGTGCCGCGACCAAGACGCAGAAAAAGGTGACGCTTGACGAAGGGATTCCCAACCTGTTCTTCGGTTTTCCCAGGCCTGATGCTTCGCCGCAAGCGGCTGGCGCCGCCCCGGGTTCTGGGGCTGTCAGCAAACCGGTGGACACAAACTACTACGTCTGGGGCGACAATTCAGAAACCGCGCGGGTGGACGAGAGCGAATACAAGCGCAAGAGTCCGTCGGGCACGGATTTCCTCACCCGCTGCGCCACGCCGAACGAAATTGTATCGCGCGCGGCGGCGTTGGACGGCGTGGCGGGGGCGCTCATCGCGCTGCCCGACGGCTTGATGGTCGCCAGCCGGATTCCGGCAGAGTTGAACGGCGACACTCTGGCGGCGTTCCTGCCGCAAATTGTCTCGAAGGTCAGCCACTGCACGAAGGAACTGCGCATGGGCGACCTGAATAATCTGAGTTTCACCGTCGGCAACGTGCCGTGGAAAATCTTCCGCGTGAACGCCATTTTCTTCGCTGCCTTCGGGCGCGTTGCGGAACCTTTGCCTACGGTGCAATTGAAGGCGCTAGCCTGTGAATTGGATCGGAAAAAATAACTGAAAATCTATGGCCATCATCAATCAAGCCACGAAAGAACTGCAGGTCAAAATCGTCTATTACGGCCCCGCCATGGGTGGCAAGACGACCAACCTCGTGCAGGTTCACGACCACGTGCAAACCGCCGCCGGCAACAAGGGCAAGCTCGTCTCGCTGGCCACCAGCAGCGACCGCACGCTTTTTTTCGACTTCCTCCCCATCGAGGCCATGTCCATCAAGGGCTTCAAGGCGAAGTTCCAGCTCTACACCGTGCCGGGCCAGGTCATCTACAACACCACACGCCAACTCGTGCTCCGCGGCGTGGACGGCGTTGTGTTCGTCGCCGATTCGCAGTACGAAAAAATGACCGAGAACGTGGAGAGCTTCCAAAACCTCACGGATAATCTCAAGAGCCTCAAGCTCAACCTGGAAGACATCCCGCACGTTTTGCAGTACAACAAGCGCGATCTGCCCAACGCCGCGCCGGTGGAATACATGGAATTTCTTCTCAACAACCGCGAGGTGCAGGTGCCGTCCTTCACCTCGGTTGGCCACAAGTGCGAAGGCGTCTTCGAACCACTTAACATGATCACACGCCTGTTGCTCAACAAATACATCAACCAGAACGTTCCGCAGTACGCATGACATGGCCACCTTGCCCCAACTTCTCGAGGAAGACATCCTGGGACTCGATGATGTTTTGCGCGAGTTTCTGGGTCGCAGCGACGCGACCACGGCCCTGATCATTGACAAGGGCGGCTTCCTGATCACCCATCAGGGCGATTCGCGGTTGTTCGATCTCACCACGATCGCGGCCCTGGCATCCGGCGCCTTTATGGCGAACCAGACCATCGCCAGCCTCGTCCACGAAGATAATTTCAACTCCGTCTATCAGCAGGGGGAGAAAGTCAGCATGTTCGTGACAAATGTGGACGAAGAGTGCCTGTTGGTCGTGATTTTCAAAGCGCAGTCCGGCGTTGGCGTGGTGAAATACTACGCGACCCAGACCCGCGAACGCATCGCCGCGCAACTCAAAGCCGCGCA
>CAZNOE010000215.1:4571-8781 GCA_964574525.1 uncultured Bifidobacteriaceae bacterium | reverse complement strand
GGACGCGTCCAACCAGATCATCGGCGCGTCGTCCATCGCGCGGGATATCAGCGAGCACAAAAAGGCCGAAGCACACATCGCTGCCTCGCTCAGGGAAAAGGAGGTGCTGCTGCGGGAGATACACCATCGAGTGAAGAATAATCTGCAAGTCGTTTGCAGTCTGCTGCACCTCCAATCGAAATTGATCCGGGACAAGAAAGCGCTCGAGGTGTTTCGCGAAAGCGAGGCGCGCATAAGGTCAATGGCCCTCATTCACGAAAAGCTCTACCAATCAGAGAATCTGGCGCTCGTTCAATTTGACGATTACGTTCGCAGTTTGTTGGGCATGGCGCTCCCTTCCTACGGCGTGAAAGCAAACGCAGTAAGACTGGAAGCCAACCTCCAGCCCACATCACTGGGCATGGAGCTGGCGGTGCCACTGGGACTGATCCTGAATGAATTGGTTTCAAATGGCGTGCGGCACGGCTTCCCCGAAGGCAGGAGTGGTGTCATCGCTGTGGACCTTCACCGGAGAGGCGACCACCGGCTGGCGCTGGCCGTTCGCGACAATGGGGTCGGTCTCCCCGGGAATTTCACCCTTGAAACCACGGCTTCGCTGGGTTTACGGTTGGTCAAGCTCTTGACAGATCAGATTGGCGGGGAATTGACTTACCGGAACAACGGCGGCGCAGAGTTCACATTGACTTGTCCCGAGCCGCAGCACGCCTGACGAAAGGCCAGCGCATGAAAAAGCTCAAGATCATGGTCGTTGAAGATGAAGCGATCGTCGCTGCGGATATCCGAGATCGCCTGGCGGGCTTGGGGTATGAAGTGTCCGCCGTGGTTTCCTCCGGGGAGGCAGCAGAAGCACGAGCCGAGGAAACAAGGCCAGACCTCGTGCTGATGGACATCAAGCTGAGCGGCGCGATTGACGGAGTGGAAGCCGCCCAACGCATCCAGCGACGTTTGGACATCCCGGTCGTTTACCTCACCGCGCACGGCGACGAAGCCACGTTGCAGCGGGCCAAAGTCACCGAACCGTTTGGTTACGTCCTGAAGCCCTTCGATGAGAGAGCGCTCCATACGGCCGTTGAGATCGCTCTGTACCGACACAAAGCGGAGCGTCGTTTGAAGGCCCTGGAACAATGGATCGAGGCGGTGTTACGCAGCATTGGCGACGCGGTGGTCGTGACGGACAAGTGGGGATTGATCACGTTGATGAACCCGGCAGCCAGCCAGCTCACCGGCTGGTCTCAAGGTGACGCTTTGATCAGACCCTTGGCAGAAGTTTTCAAGCTCTTCGATCCTGCAACGCGTGAACCCGTCCTTCCACCCATTAGCAAAATCATTATCGAAGAGGTGGTCATCAACTGGCGCAATCCCATGCTCCACGTCAGCCGCGACGCCCGGGAAACCCTCGTGGATTACAGCGCCGCGCCCGTTCGGGATGAATCAAACGGCGTGACCGGCATTGTTTTGATCTTTCGCAGCGTGACTCCGACCGCCGTCCCGGCACCGACCAACGCCGCGAGCCTGTCGGTTGCTGCGTAAACTCCTTGCAACTGGGTGCCATTTGCGCGCCCGCTGGCAAAGTCCGCCGCTGCGCTCAACGCGGGCTTTGTTTCGCCCCAAGTCAACTAGACAGCCGCCGCAGTTCCCGCCAGACGCAGCCGCACGCGAAGCTCGCCGGCTCGTACCGAAACTCCAGCGTCACTGATCCGTTTGCGTGTATTCCAACAGCAGGAATTCCCGCCAGGACGATGGACAGCCTTTGAAGTCTCCCGCCCACGTTACTCGGCGAGGCAATAGAGGTTCTGGCGGCCGCGGATAAAAAGTTGTTTTCCGGCCATCGCGATGGACGCGTCGGTACGATCGTCGAGTTTGTTCGTGGCGAGGATTTCAAGCTTCGGCCCTTTCTTGAGCACCAGACATTTGCCGTCGCGACCCAGCACATACACGCGGTCTTTCGCCGCCACCGGCGAGGCATAAATCTCGGAGATACCTTCCAGCCGCTCCTCTTCGAAATTCGCGTTTCCGGTTTTCGCATCAAAACACGAAAGCACTCCACCGTTGACCTTGAGCACGTACAGCAAATCGTCCACGAGCAACGGCGACGGCACATAGGGCGTATTCTTGTCATGGGTCCAGCGAATCGCATCTGTGCCGGCCAGGTCGCCCGTGCTGCCAAGTTTGATGGCAACGAGCGCGCTGCCGCGAAATCCACTCGTGACATAAACCGTGTCCGCGTCCGCGACGGGACTGGGAATGGCGTTGGCCGTCTGGCCGGCGCAGGACCAAAGCTCCTTGCCGCTCGCCAGATCGTAACTGCGCACCTTGCGCGTGGCGTTCACGATCACCTGGAATTTTCCGCCGTGCTCGACGATCAACGGCGTTGACCAGGTCGTTTCTTCGCTGCGCGGAGTTTTCCAGAGTTGTTTGCCATCACGCTTGTCGAACGCCGCGATGAAGTCATTGTCCGTTTCGTCGTCCCAGTCAATGACCACGGTATCGCCATGCACTGCGGGGGAAGCGCCCTCGCCAAAAGTCATCTTCGTGCGCATCTGGCCGAACTCCTTCGTCCATTTCAAATTCCCGTCCAGGTCGTAGCAATACAGCCCGCGCGAGCCGAAGAAGGCGAGTACGAGCTTGCCGTCGGTGACCGGCGAGGCCGAAGCGAAGGTGTTGTTCTGCTGCGTCCCTTCGTGCGGCACCGTATCGCGAGCGACTTTTTGCCAAAGCGTCTTGCCAGTGTTGCGGTCGAGGCAGAGGATCATGAACTGATATTCCTCGGTCGGTTTCTGGCTGCGGCCAAAACCGCCGTCGCGGCCACCGGGACCGCCCGGGCCTCCACGCGGACGGCCTTCACCCTGCGGCGGATTCGCGGCCGGCGGCGGAGCAGACTCCGCCGGTTTCGCTTCCGCTGGCGCTTCGGTCTTCTTTCCGGTGGGCACGGCGGTCAACACGAACACGCGATTGCCCCAGACCACCGGCGTCGCCGAGCCGGCGCCGGGAATCTGGACCTTCCACTTCACGTTTTTCGTCTCGCTCCATTCGAGCGGCGGATCGGCCTCGGGCGCGACGCCGTTGGCCAGCGGCCCGCGCCATTGCGGCCAGTTGCGCCGGGCTTCCTCGCTTGGAGTTGCGGCTGCGGCGTGCAGGGCGAAAACGATTGCGAACGACGCGATGGGCAAAGACGGTGTTTTCATAATCTGGACAAACAGGCGGTTTGATTTGCCCAAGAATTACGCAGGGGCGTGCCCTTCGCAAGCCATGAATCGCTTCGGTAGTGCCTTAAGGCATTAACGTCGCTTCGGTAGCTTCGCCTCCAACCTTGGACGCGCATCGAGGCCATGAACCCACCCCTGACCCCTCCCAGGAGGGGAACTGTAGTCGCGCGTTCGCTGTCTTGCTCCCCTCCTGGGAGGGGTTGGGGTGGGTTGGTTCATGGGTAGTGCCGGCCAATTGCTTCAAAAAAAACCTTGTCGGATTTCGCCGGCAGCGGTTGTTTAATCAATGAGATGCAGGAACAGTCCGACACCCAACTGCTGCGCGACTACGCCGAACACGGACACGAAGCCGCCTTCCGCGAAATTGTCAGCCGTCATGCAGACGTGGTTTATGCCTCCGCCCTGCGACAGGCCGGCTCGCCCGATCTGGCCCGCGACATCGCCCAAAGCGTTTTCACCGACCTCGCCCGCAAGGCCCGATCCCTCGCCGGAACGCTGACCGGGGACGCCTCCCTCCTGGGCTGGCTTTACCGCGGCACGCGCTTCGCCGCCCTCAACCAGTGGCGCGACGACCGGCGGCGGCACGCGCGCGAAAGGCTCGCCATGCAACAACTCGATCCCGCTTCCGAAACCGCGCCCGAATGGGAGCACGTGCAACCCGTCCTCGACGAAGCGATGGCGGACTTGAGCGACGAAGACCGCGAGGCCTTGCTACTGCGCTTTTTCAAGGACCGCGATTTCCGTGCAATTGGCGCGGCCCTCGGCATCAGCGACGATGCCGCGCAGAAACGGGTGAGCCGCGCGCTGGAACGGCTGCACACCGGTCTCACCAGCCGGGGCGTGACCACGACCGCCGGAGCGCTTTCCGTTCTGCTGGCCGCCAACACCGTTTCCTTTGCACCCGCCGGTCTGGCCGCCACGCTTTCCGCCACCGCCCTCGCCGGGACAACTTTCGCCACTGCTGCAACTGTATTTCTCACCAATTTTAATTTTGGATTCCTGGG
>CAZNOE010000215.1:0-4561 GCA_964574525.1 uncultured Bifidobacteriaceae bacterium | reverse complement strand
GGTGGCCGAGACCGTTTCCTTTGCGCCCGCCGGACTGGCCGCTACGCTTTCGACCGCCGCCCTTGCGGGAACAACTCTCACCACCGCTGCAACTGCCACCGCCACCAAAGCCATCGCCATGACTACACTGCAAAAGACCTTGATTGCCGCGACGCTCGCCGCCGCCGTCGGCACGGGAATCTACGAAGCGCGGCAGGCTTCAACTTTGCGAACGCAAGTTCAAACGCTCCAGCTCCAGCAGTCGGCGCTGGCTGAGCAAGTCGAGCAGTTGCAGCGCGAGCGCGATGACGCAACGAACCGGGCGGCGCTGTTGTCAGGCCAAATCGAACGCGTGAATGACAACGCTGGCGAACTGCTGCGCTTGCGAGGAGAAGTTGCCCGTCTGAGGCAGGAGCAAACTGCTTTCGCCGCCCAGCAACAGTCGTCTGTTGAGGTGCCGCGGTGGACACCGGACCAGTTGACAAACGCTGGGAAAGCGACAGCCGTCGAAGCGTTACAAACCCTTTTGTGGGCTGCCAACTCTGGCAACGTGCAAGAAACGTCTCGTAGCTTTCTTTGGGACCTGGCCGATGGTAATGTCCGTAAGCAGAATCGCACTAACTACTTGATTCATTCCTGGTCCGCCGGGCCTCCTCAATTCAAGGTGCTTTCGCAAAGAACCATCGACCCCGACACATTTCAGATTGATGTCGAACAAACGATCCAACCGTACCGATTTTTGAAAACCTTCACACTCACCAGGCAGGGAGACGAATGGAAAGCGGTGATTCACCGAGCGCCAGAAGGCCAAATCCCTTACTTGGAGTTTTAATCCAGACCCGCGGAGCGATAATGCAGAATAACTCTGTCCGTCTAATCGCCACCCGCGAATCTTCCTTTGCCTTCATCGCAGTGTTCGACACGCCAGCGCGCCACACAAAATTGTTTCAAAATACTTTGTCGGATTTCGCCGTCGGCGGCTGTTTACCGGGTAGATGCTCCATCCGCCCCGCGAAAGCGCCCCGGCGAATTTCCGTCGTCTCGCCGCAGGTGTCGTAGCGGCGGGCATCCTGCCTGCCGTAGAGCCGGGCGTCCCGCCCGGCGGATAGAACGCTCGTCACACAGAAGCCGCTGATAGTTCAGTGAGTCTTTGCAAAGTTCCACCGTTCCGTCCAGGCGGCGAGACGCGCGCCCTCTACGTCAGGCGGGACGCCTGACGCTACTCCTCCAAAAAAACCTTGTCGGATTTTGCCGGGCGCGGCTGTTTAATAAGGGAGATGCAGAATCACCCGGACGCGCAGTTCCTTCGCCAATACGCCGCCCAACGCGCTGAAGCGGCCTTCAGCGAAATCGTCGCGCGCCATGCCGGCCTGGTTTATTCCGTGCGTTGCGCCAGGTGGATTCATCTGGTGCGCGGCATCTACGGGAGACGGTGCTGGACGGCGGGATGATCATTGGTTAGTTTTTCCGCGATATGAGCCGCTTGAATGGGGTTTCCCAGAGAAAACTCCCCGATGCCAATTCCGGCGTTTAACGAGGACGGATTCCTTCCGACGGGCATCCACGACTGCACCGTCGAGGAATTGAAAGTGAGATTCGGCACTTTCCAACAGAGCGACCGCCGTCCGCAATTGTTCGCCCGGCTGGAGGCGTTTCTCGCTGAAGCCAGGGCATCGGGGATTGTCCAGAGTGTGCTGGTGAACGGAAGTTTCGTCACCGTCGCGCCAGAGCCAAATGACATTGACCTGATCGTTATCGTTGCGCCGGACCACAATTTCAGTGCGGATTTATTGCCGGGCGAATACAACGTGCTTTCCAAACGCCGTGTGCATCGGCGGCACGGCTTCGACTTGCTGGTGGCTTGCGCAGACTCGGAGGAGCACCGGCGATACGTGCGATTTTTCCAACAGATTCGATTTGAACCCGGGCGCGCCAAAGGCATATTGAGGCTGAAGCTATGATTCAAAACGAAGCGCAGTTGCAGCAAGCCCTTGAACAGATCGAGAACCTTTGCCTCGCGCTCCAATCGTTGCGGGTGGAGGTGTTTCCCAAGAATCCTCGTAACTTCGCCATCCTCGCCGAAGGCCCGGTGGACGAAATCCGCAAGCTCCAGGCGGACGTTGACGGATATATCACCCGGTTGGAACAAGTCGCAGCAGTTTGAATTCGCACAGGCCCGGCTCGTCCGCGTAGAGCTTTCCCAAAAAACCTTGTCGGATTTTGCCGGGCGCGGCTGTTTAATAAGGGAGATGCAGAATCATTCGGACGCGCAGCTCCTTCGCCAATACGCCGCCCAACGCTCCGAAGCGGCGTTCAGCGAAATCGTCGCGCGCCATGCCGGCCTGGTCTATTCCGCCGCGTTGCGCCAGTTGGATTCGCCCGATCTGGCGCGTGACGTCGCCCAAAGCGTCTTTACCGATCTTGCGCGCAAGGCCCCGTCCCTGGCGGACAAACTCTCCGGCGACGCCTCGCTCGCCGGCTGGCTCTATCGCAGCACGCGCTTCGCGGCGCGCGACCGGATGCGCGGCGACCGCCGGCGGCAGGCGCGCGAAAGGCAGGTTATGGAACACTTCGATGCCACGGCTGAATCCGCGCCCCAGTGGGAACAGGTGCGACCCGTCCTCGACGAAGCGATGGCGGAATTGAGCGAAGAAGATCGCGAGGCGGTGTTGCTCCGCTATTTCGAGAAACAGGATTTGCACGCGGTGGGCCAGGCCCTGGGCGTGAGCGACGATGCCGCGCAGAAACGAGTGAGCCGCGCGCTGGAACGGCTGCACACCGGTCTCACGAGCCGGGGAGTGACGACGACCGCAGGAGCGCTTTCCGGATTGCTGGCTGTCGAGACCGTTTCCTTTGCGCCCGCCGGTCTGGCCGCCACGCTTTCGGCCACTGCTCTTGCAGGAACAACTCTCACCACCGCTGCAACTGCCACCGCCACCAAAGCCATCGCTATGACTACACTGCAAAAAACTTTGATTGCCGCGACGCTCGCCGCTGCCGTCGGCACGGGAATCTACGAAGCGCGGCTGGCTTCAACTTTGCAAACTCGGGTTCAAACGCTCGAACAACAACAAGCGCCGCTGGCCGAGCAAGGCCAACAACTGACCAAAGATCGCGACGATGCCTTGCGCCAACTCGCCGCACTGCGCAACGAGAACGAGCGTTTGAATCGTAACACCGCTGAATTGCTCAGACTGCGCGGGGAAAACACCCGGTTGAAGGCGGACGCCCAAGAGTTGGCAAAGTTGAAAGCCAGCTTTTCAAGTGACGGGCCAGCGGCTGAATCATGGCTCGCGCGGGTCAATCTGCTCAAGCAACGTCTGGAGCAAACACCGGAAGCGAGAATCCCGGAACTCCGCTATCTTAACGAATACGATTGGTTAAATGCGGCCCGCAGTGACCTCAAAACCGACAACGATTATCGTCGAGCTTTGAGTTCGTTGCGCACATCGGGAGAAGGCAAGTTTGCCACACGGGCTTCCGAGGCCCTTAAGAAATATTTGCAAGAGAATAACCAACAGTTTCCCACCCAACTATCTCAGCTACTGCCTTATTTTTCAGTCTATTTTCAGCCACCTGTGGATGACGCCATTTTGCAGCGTTGGGAAATTGTCCCGACCACCAACGGCATTGTCGCATTCGGAGGGAATATGGTGATCACACAAAAAGCCCCCGTGGACGACGAGTATGATTCACGTTATGGGATCGGACCAGCAGGCTCGGGCCACCAGGGTTCAGGCAGCTTCAAGATGCCGCAAGTCAAGGAGGTAGTAGCAAATACCAATTTGGTCAAAGCGGTGAATATTGACCCGCGCGATGCTACTGCTGTGTATTCGGCTTTGAAGGCATTCTCGGCAGCAAACGGCGGGCAACAAGTTACGAACGCTTCTCAATTGCTTCCCTATCTGACAACACCCGAGCAACAGGCGGCTTTGCTCAGGTTAAGCGGCGAGATGGGCGTCGTGGGCGTTGCACTCACCCAAGGCGACAATAATCTGCCAAGGATCCAGCGAGTATTGCCGGCATCTGCTGCGGAGAAAGCTGGCGTTAAGGCGGGCGCTCTTCTTCTTTCCATTGATGGCATTGGCACCGCGGGTAAGTCCATGGCCGAATGGACTGGGATGATTCGCGGGAAAGTTGGCACAACTGTCACGCTGGAAGTCGCCGACCCCACAACGAGCAGAACCAATAGATTCACTCTAACGCGGGCCAAGATGTAACGCCGCACGAGGCGCGGCGTGAATATTTCAAAATACTTTGTCGGATTTCGCCGTCGGCGCTGTTTACCGGGTAGATGCTGTATCCGCCCCACGAAACCGCTTCTCGCGTTCGAACGAGCGGCAGGCAGAGGACACCCGCCCTACCATTTCCAAGGCAGCAATGCCTTTCTGATGTCTCAACCAACCATGTCTTGACCGGCTTTTTCTGTAGTCCTAATCTCATCCTATGAACGGCGGAAAGGACTTTCCTGTTTGCCGCCATCGGATAACAGGGAAATCTTTCCTTCCGTTTGAATTGTTAGCTACTTGGAGACCGTCATGTCGAAACAGGTCATTTTCCAATTGAGCGTTTTGGCAGTTCT